>NZ_JAVRCK010000028.1:0-72005 GCF_034530815.1 Nostoc sp. DedSLP03 | reverse complement strand
TTCGGCTTGAACCATCGTAACTGTGTGGTTGTTGTGGATTTCGGCTTGAACCATCGTAACTGTGTGGTTGTTGTGGATTTCGGCTTGAACCATCACTCCCGTATCTTGATCGTGTTGGTGTTTCCATGGATTGTTGCTTAAATCCAGTAAAATCAATACTTCGATAAGAGTCTGAAAACTTTTTCTTTATAAACTTTTTCTTGATCTGCATTAATAAATCAGCAAAAATTATATCTACCACATTGTTCATCTGCTCACTTTTTTCTGGGCTGTCTTTTAATTTTTCAATTACATCGTTGAGCAAATAATAAAAGTTATCTCTGATTGCTTTATTGATCTTTGCCTCTTCTTCAATTTCTGATTTTTCATCAATAATTTTTTGGTTTTTATAGTCATCTTTAACTGAGGGCACAGTTTCTTCATGAGCTTTTAGAAATTGCTCATATGGTCCAGTGTCTGATAAAAGTTTTACTATAATAGGAGATGTTTCTATCACGATAAATAGAGATGTGATAAAAACACTGATCCAAAATATTTCTTCATTATTTTTTTCCAATTGTCGTAAAGTAGTTAGTTGTATTAAAAGAGTCTTAGGATGAGTTTTTTCAGCGTTATTTTGAGAATTTTTTCTCAAAATAGTAAGAGAATTCTCTGTATTATCAATCTGACTTTGGATTTTTTTCTCTTCCTCTATATCTTTTGCTAATTGTTTTTGAAAGTCTGACTCGCTGATATTAGAGACAGTTGTTCTACCAAAAAGCCTAAAATTTCGTGTTCTTGTCTGTGCCTCGTTTAACTTATTTTTGATCTTGTTAATATTATCTATTAAATTTTGTTCTCCTGAATCTTTTAGAAATTGGCGATAGCTCTTATCGATATCTTGCAGCCTTTGTCCATCTATTTCTTTCTCAAATATTTTTAATTCAAGAGGTCTGGCAATTACTATAGATATAATCACTGCTAATAGAATTCGAGGGGCTGCCATCAGAAGTGGACTAAACCACTTTTCATTATTGCCTTTCTTAATACTTGAAACAAACAATCGATCAAGTGTAAAAATAAAAGCTCCCCAGAAAAGACCAAAGATCCCTGATAAAATCTTTGATTGAAATATGCTATATAAAGCATATCCACCAGACAAAACTGCTAAAATCGCTGTCAGTAAGATAATTGCACCAATAGATGCATATTTGTCGTGTTCCGTAATACAAGCATTTCTAAGAATAATAGGAATTGTTACACCAGAGCAAAATAAAAGAAAATTCTTAATTTTTTTCATGTCAAACAAAATAAAAGTGCGTTGACTAATGAATGTATCTTTGCGTACTTATGCCGATTTTATTTGTTTTAACTATTGCAAAAAACTTACTAGCAATCACCAAAATTGCTCGAGGAGCATCTTTTAATAGAAGAAGATATTGAATATAACCCTCTTTTGTCACTTTCGGAAAACAATGATCGAAACCAAATTCTGAGAATTTGATTCAATCCAGGTTTAAGGCTTTATTTTCTAACGTGAATTAAAATTTATAGACAAAAAGTGGAAACTAAAGCCTTGTAACCATTTGAGTTATTAGATTATCCCAAAGTTACAAAAGAGAGCTAAGTAGTTCGGTGTATCATTATATCTTATTCGTACTTGTACTTTAGTGCTAAAGCGTAACTACGAACGGAATATAGAGATTTTACACTTGTTTACATAGTTTTGTTTTTACCCATATACTTTTTATATTTAGGTGTGACCAAAGCTTTCTCTCCTTAGTATAGAGTAATAACTGTATCAGCCTTGTTTCAAAATCTAGACAGAAATTTGTTCCGTAAAGATTCTTAGTATTCTGGGAATCAGAATTAAGGCAGTCTATATAATCGGGAGCATCTCACTTTTGTGCCCATAAACTTAACTACACAATGAAATTGCTATTTTTCGGATTCTTGTTTGATATTTTTTAACAAAAGTGAGATGCTCCTTCATTAAGGAGATAGAAGGTTTTGTCTACTACCCACATTCCGCACCTTCAACTGTCACACATCAAAAAATAGTACATAGTAACTATAAAAGAAGTAGGCTCTCAGGTGCATCTCAAGGATTTCTTATTGGTGTGTCCAGATATACAAAGTAATGATGTACTGAAAGCAATCGAAACAGCAATTCCAGCTTTTGCCATCGAATAGGCGATACCTTCGGCAAGCCGCTAAGAGCGTCTACGCTAATACTAAAACCGAAGAGGAACGCAGGCGATCGCTACCAGCACAATTAGTTATGTACTGAAGAGCCTGAACTAATTCGTAGTCTAACCAATCCACAAATTGTTAAAATTATTTCTCTGTAAACATCTGTGTATAATCTAAATCTTTGTTATGCTATTTGAAAAATCTTTATAATTCGTATTAAATGTTCTATAAATATACGCTTTCCCCTATTTGTGCAACAACGCCAGAGTGCGGTGCATATTCACGATAGTCTAAGAATAATGTCACAAGATATAGTTGCGATAAATTTATGCCTAACATCGATCCCATGAAATTTAAAAAAGTGTCTTTCAGCCTGCCCTTTGGTATTGGTTCTGTGGAATGGGAAGCAGATCGATCCAACGGAGCGGAGAGCAGCTTGGTCGTTATATGTTGAACTTGTTACCCGTATTGCTGTTCAGCCATTAGAAGTAGACACTGGACTTTTACGAGAGGCTTTAACATCTTTATACAACTTATTTGGGATCACGCGACAAGTGTTAAAAGAAGCAGGACCAAATGTGGGTGCATCTCGTGAGTCAGTTGGAGGTATTGTGATCGCAGTTCTCAACAATGGTCTGCGTCCTTTCCTTGCTAAATGGCATCCACTGTTGCAGACATGGGAAGCTCAATGTCCTCCCCATAAAAGTCCCAAGGAGCATGAGCAGAATTGGTCTAAGGAACCGAGTTTGCGAGATGAACTGGAGTTGCTGAGACAAGACTTGGAACAGTATGCTAATGCTCTAGCCATTATCGCTGGAGTGAAAGAATAATATGCCATTTGAGTATTCATGCTTCATTAGTTTTCGGCACAGTAAACATAAACTATTACAGAAGTTTGTGGAGAACATTTATGACCATCTATCGACTTTTCTTAGCGTTTACAAAAAAAATGTTTTTCTAGATAGAGAGAGCTTGAAAAATGGTGACTTATTAAATGAGTCTATAGCTTTTAATCTATGTCATAGCGCTTTCATGGTGATGATTTACACACCAGATTATTTAGATGAAAACCATACTTGGTGTGCTCGCGAGTATAAGGCAATGTTGAGACTTGAGCAAGAGCGATTAAAATTATGGACTTCCAATTATGACAGAAATCATGGGCTAATTATTCCAATTATTTATAGTCAATACGGGCCTTTACTATCAGAATTAAAAGAACGTCTCTTTATAGACTTCTCAAAACTCATGATGACTAAACCGAAATATGCTCAAACTAAAAGTTTCCATCAAGAGTTGTTCAATCTTGCAGAGACTATCAATGAACGTTGTGATAAACTTAATTATTTAGGTGATTTATGTAAAGATTGTGATAATTTTACTTTACCTGAAGAAAACGAGATAAAGCTGTGGATCAAGTCCAAGTCACTTCAGTCAAAGAAACAACCCTTACCAAGACAATAAAGTAAATGATGGTACAAGAAATACACAACACAACAGGCGAAATCATTACCTTCTACTCTTACGAAGATGGCACAGGCTGCTCAACGGCTGTTGCAAATGTTGCTTCTATATTAGCACAGCGGTTGAATCAGAATGGAAAAGTATTGATGATAGACTGGGATCTGGAAACACCCGTTTTACATAAGTTATTTTGTAAGTATTTTAAAAATAAATTTAACAATACTAATAATTTTAAACAGGCACTAGACAATTATCCTGGACTAATTGACTTATTTTTAAAATTACATGATGATGTTACACAGAACTCTAAATTTGCTGGTGGTAGCGAAAAAATAGTAGAAGCCCTGTTAAGTGAATTTGACTTCCAACCTTTTATACTTGAGACTGATATTCCTTCGCTTTATTTATTAAAAGCTGGATGTTTCGATAAAAAATATTCTACTAAAGTCAACACATTTCAATGGGTAAATTTTTATAATCATGTACCTTCTCTATTTCGTTTATTATCAGAACAATTGACGAAAGATTACCGCTATATTGTGATTGATTCTCACACTGGAATAACTGACACTAGCGATATTTGCACCATGTTAATGCCAGAAAAACTAGTGACGGTATTTACAACTAATCGTCAAAGTTTAGAGGGAGTTTTAGATAACATCAAGCAGGCAACTGACTACCGCAAACAGTCAGATGATTTGCGACCATTGGTAGTTTTCCCATTAGCTTCTAGAATCGAACTATCTGAACCTATTATGCGCCAATGTTGGCGGTTCGGCGATCCAGAGAAGCACATTATTGGCTATCAATCACAATTTGAAAAGCTTTTTCAGGATGTATATGGTCTCTCTGAATCTGAATGTAGCCTCAGCAGTTACTTTGATGAAGTTCAAATTCAGCACTTGTCACATTATTCTTATGGAGAAGAGATAGCTGTACTGACTGAGAAGCAGAGAGATAGATTATCCCTCACACGCAGTTATGAGATTTTTACTGAAAAATTACTCAATCTCGGCACGCCTTGGGAATATACTTGGGAACAAAGCAGAAGTCAAATCTTAATTTTGGTAGCACTTGCTAACACATCCCGTTGGGATAAAGAAATTAGGAACATCGAAGGGGCTATAAGAAGAGCCACAAGAGGGGATTTATTTGAAATAAAAACTAGAATAGCTATAAAGCCTCAAGATATTTATAGAGCAATTGTAGAAGAAGCGCCTCAAATTGTCCATGTTTGTGGAGATGGGATGGAAGAAGATGGCAGTTTAATATTAGAAGATGATAGAGGAACCCGAACATCTCTGGAAACAGAGAGATTAGCAGCATTATTTAAGCTATATACTGATAGTATCAAGTGTGTATTACTTAATGCTTGTTATTCAGCAAAACTAGCAGAAGCAATTAGCAAACATATTAACTCTGTAATTGCCATAAATCGGTCGATTGAGGATAGAGCAGCGATTGTATTTGCTCAAGGGTTTTATGATGCGCTGGGATATAACAGTGTAGATAATCAAGATATTATTCAAAGAGCCTTTGAAAAAGGTATAGTTGCTATTCAATTAGACGTAAAAGACCCTTTACAGGGCACAATACCTTCAATATGGAAATTTGGCATTGCTCAAGGTGAGATAGAACCATTAGGTAACAGCAATAAAGTAGTTATTAAAGAACCACCCCCTGACGACCTAAGTAAGGATACCGCTATGCACTATACCCAACTCAGGGACTTGCTAACTGCTAAAAAATGGAAAGAGGCCAACAGTGAGACCTTTGAGGTGATGCGTCACCTCAGAAGTCGTAACGAAGATAATAGCAATATACAGTTCATTGCCTGTTTCGACTTACGCACGATAAACAGTTTGTGGTTAAAATACAGCAATAGCAACTTTGGCTTCAGTGTTCAAAAGAACATTTACCTAAAAGTCGGCGGTATACCCGACGAAGAATCTTATCAAGAAGCCTTGAACAAATTTGGCGACCAGATTGGATGGAGAGTGGAAGAAGGTTGGATAAGTGAAGATGATGCTATTTTTGATCTTACAGCACCGCAGGGACACTTACCTTTCCTAGCGGCTAGGTTTCAAGGCAAAACTTTGGTGTCTTTTTTGCGTCACATTTACACTTGTGATCTGTAACACTATCCACATAAATTATCCTCTGACCAAGAAAATATAATCAATACCTTCGTCAAATTTAAGAACAGCTAGTCCTTGTTCTAGCTGGATGGATACGCCCTAAATTGGTAACTGTGTGAAAAATATTTCTAAGTGAAACTGAGTCTAGTTTTTCGGGAAGGAGTTTTATAGTCTCCTCAACATATTTATAACCTCGGAACAGTGCCTTGAGGTCTGTAATACTAAAATCAGAGTCAAATTGACGAAGAGAGAAAGCAAAACCTGTGGGACAGTAACCATGAAAAATGCAAAGTTAGCAGCATTCGTCACCGCAGTTTTGCCGAAACTCATAAAATCTTCGAGTCCCCAAAATAGTTTATCGATACGTTGCTGCACATCTTCACCTACTTGCGCTCGCACATATTCCAAAAACGCGCCAAGTTTTTGTCCCCCACCAAAGTCTGCTAACTTAATCATCATATGGGGTATAAAAGTTGCAATGGAACCACGAACTAAATAATTTTCAGTACAATTCAAACTGGGGTTTTCTCGAGACAGTCAGAAAAATATCAATTATTGTCTGCGATGAGATGCATTTCTATCAGGGCATATTTGGCGCTCATTTTGCACTAATTAATCGTCGCACTCAACTGATGATAGAATCTGCTGGTAACGATATTCCTACACTGAGGTACATATTTGCTTCTGCAACAATCAGTAACAGCAGCGAAATTGCCCAAAAGATATCTAACCGAGTAGAAAAAGACAACCTCATTATCATTGACCAAAGTAGCGCAAAACGTTCAGAAATTACTTTCCTTAGCCTCAGACCTCAAAATAATACTCTCTATCAAACCGCCCAGGTAGCAGCCTTACTTGTGAGTAAGGGAATAGTTGGAATTTGCTTTTGCGATAGTAGAGAACTAGTTAAAGTTTTAACTAATATCATGTCCGTTTGAGTAGTTATAATAAAAAAGGAAAGGTGCAGAGTATCTAAATCTAGGTCTGATGCCAAAGAGGATTGCGATCGTTAAGCATTTAAGCACAGAAGAACTGTTTGTTCGTTACCGTCAAGCGGTAGAAGCAACAGAACGTAGCCATTACCAAATAGTCTGGTTATTAGCAACGGGTAAGACAGTAAAGGAAGTATCTGAAGTTACAGGATACACAAAGATTTGGATTTATCAAATTATCAAAAGATATAACCAAGATGGTGCATCAGGTTTGGCAAACAAACGGCATCTAAATCTTGGCAAAGAATCATTGTTAACAGATGTTCAACAAGCTCAACTGTGGCAGGTGTTGTCAGAAAAAGCACCTGATGGGGGATTATGGAATGGTAGAAAGGTGGCAGATTGGTTGTCGCAGCTACTAGGGGAAAAAATAGATCGTAGGCGTGGATGGGAATACCTTAAACAAATGACATTTCGTCTGCGTGTACCACGACCTGAACATAGAGAAGCTGACCCAATTGAACAAGAAAGCTGGAAAAAAAACTCAATTTAAAACTACAATTTCTTCAAGCTAAATATCCAAACGCCCAAATAGAGGTATGGAGTATGGATGAACACCGTTTAGGTCTTCATCCAGTTCTGCGTCGAGTTTGGATTAGTGCAGAAGAAGCGCCAGTTGCTTGTGTACAACAAAAGTATCAATGGATGTGGTTATATGGCTTTGTACATCCAGAATCTGGTGAAACCTATTGGTGGGTTTTACCCAAGGTCAATACTCAATTATTTAATCGGGTTTTAGCCGACTTAGCCAAAGAATATGGTGTTGGTGAAGATAAACGAATCCTACTTGCTATTGACCAAGCTGGTTGGCATACCAGTAATGATTTAATCCTTCCACAAGGAATCGATTTAATTTATTTACCTGCCTACTCTCCGGAATTACAACCCGCAGAACGCTTATGGCCTCTAACCAATGAGGTCGTCGCTAACTCTTCACCTACATCTTTAGATGAACTGGAAGAACTTTTACTCTATCGCTGTCAACAACTTATGAAACAACATGATTTAATTCAACGATTAACCTGCTATTACTGGTGGCCTAGAACACGGGCTTCTTAATTATAACTATTCATCCGGACTTGATATAATACCATCCGTAAAACATTAGCTGATATACAACTACCTCTCCTTGGAGAAAGCATTTCTGCATTTTATGGAAGCATGAAGCCAAACCAGCGAAACAAAATTATTGCAGATATACAATCGGGAAAGGTCAAATTTATAGGCGTTGCATAATTACAGCAGTTTTCAATTGAGTAGATTACAAATCTAGTAAACTTAAAGACGCAGTAAAAATCTCGCTCGTAAATGCCTGCCCCCTACTCCAAGGATCTACGCCAACGTGTGGTTGATGCTTATAAAGCAAAGGTTGGGTCGCAACGACAACTAGCTGAACGCTTTCAAGGAGTGCTTATCGTTCGTTCAACGCTTGATACGTGGTCATAAAAAGACAGGAGAAGTGAACGCCAAGCCTCATGGAGGTGGAGCGATCGCTAAAATAAAAATTGAGAACTTGTCTGCTGTAAAGCAGTTAATAGATGAGCAACCGGATGCGCTCCTATCAGAATTATGTGAGCGTTTAGCCGAACGCAGTGGTATTAGTGTGAGTATATCAACCATGCACCGTGCAGTTCAACGCTTAGAATTGACCAATAAAAAAAACTTTGTATGCAAGTGAGCAAGACAGCCCACGAATCAAACAGATGCGTTTTAATTATCGGGATTGGGTTTTAGGCGTTGACCCTCACAATCTAATATTTATAGACGAGTCAGGTGTGAACTTGGGAATGACTCGAAACTATGGTCGCGCACCACGTGGTGAACGTTTATACGACTCTTGCCCGAAAAATCGAGGACAAAATATATCATTAATCGGGGCACTGAGTATGGATGGGCTGATAGAAGAGTATGAGTATTTCCGGTAGTGTCAACACAGACGTGTTTTTGACCTACGTTCAGGAGGTTCTTATACCCCAGTTATGGGTGGGAGCATTCGTGATCATGGATAATTTATCAGTGCATCACGCGCAAGTAATTAAAGATGCTATTGAATCTGTTGGCGCGAAATTAGTCTTTTTACCTCCTTATTCACCCGATTTATCTCCTATCGAATTGTGTTGGTCAAAAATCAAACAATGTTTGCGAAAAGCAAAACCTCGAACTCAACAAGCGCTAAACCTTGTATTAAACCGAATTATCACTGAGCAAATTTCACCTAATGATGCTTGGGGCTGGTTTGCTCACTGTGGTCTATTCATCTGAAAACCGCTGTAAGGGATGAACTGTCCTCATTGTGGATCAACCCATATTCGTAAGAACGGGCATCGGCGTGGTAAAGAAAATTACATTTGCGTTACGTCGCGCTTTTGCCGTTGCTGGAACAAAAACACTTGTGATGAGCCTGTGGAAAGTGCCTGATAAAGTAACTGCCTTACTGATGGAGCGTTTTTTTGATCACTTGCAGTCTGGCATGAGTCGGTCTGAGGCGTTACATTCTGCTCAGAATTATATACGTAGAATTACAGTTAAGCAATTGCGCGAATCAGCTTTGGGTCTGGAAGTGCTAAAGGAACTTTTAGCGGTCAAAGAGTTATCAATAAATAGTAAAATTGATTGTCAAGAAAAAGACACACCATTAGAACATCCCTTTTACTGGGGAGCATGGATTTGTTAGGGAAATACAGATCCATTGGTTAACTAGGGGTATAAGTGGACAAGCTATCATTAATCGCTACTTTTACCTCAATTACAAATATACAAGTCCAGCGATCGCTTGAGCAAAATTCCAATCAATCTTCCTGGGAAGCTGAAGCTTGTTCCTTAGCCACAGCCTCAGCAATAACCTGCCGCAACCACTCGGAACGATTGGGCTTGTTTCGCACGTAGGCATCTAAATCTTCTGGGAGCATCACAGATATAGGTTTTGTATCACATTTAACACCTACTCCTTTTGATTTAAAGCGAGTAGCAATATCGTTTCTTGCCATAGTGATTATCCTTTCTGTCTACAACTATAATAGCAAAACCCACATATATGTGGCAATATATTAAATATTTTTATCATTAAAAACGGCTGAACACCTTATTATCCCACATATATGTGGGATAATAAAAGAGTAAGAAATAGGAACGGAGAGCCAAAAAACTCCCGGTAACGGAACCGAATCGAAGCGTGAAATTTAAGATGTAGCGCCAAGTCCAAAACTCTTACATCAACAACAGAAAAAGCACCCCCGACGACCAATCTAAAGGTGCTTTTTCTGAGTTTCAAGACTAGAAGGATTCTAACACATGAATTTGTTTTCTAACACTCTAATATTTCACTCAGAAGTAGAAGCGCAATTAGTTGCTGAACAAGTTTACAACTGCCGCCTTGAAGGTAATATTTTAAGCTGTCCTATTAAGGAACAACGGGCAGTAGATTTAGCAATTAGTCTAACTGGTGTTGCCTTACCAATAGTTGAAGGTGTAAGCTGTTTGCTCCCCTTCCCTAAACATGAGCGCGAATGTCAAGATGATGATGCACCACAGATTTATGTAGCTTGTTTATCTGCATACAACAATGGAAAATTACACGGAATGTGGATTGACTGTACACAAGATGCAGAAGACATTCAAGAAGATATTGAATGGATGTTATCTTGGTCGCCTTGCTGTAATTATGAAGCCTGTGAAGAGTGGGCAATCCATGATTTTCAAAACTGGCATGGTATTCACATTGATGAATACGAAAGCATAGAAAAATTAGTCGAACTTGCTCAAATATTATCAGAGCATGGTGCAGCCTACGCCGCTTATTATGAATATGACGGTAGTGAGGCTAGTGTAGAAGATTTTCAAGAACATTACTGGGGTGAGTACGAAAGCGAAGAGGATTTTGTTTATGACCAACTCGAACAACAGGGATTGATTAAAAACTTAGAAGACATGGGTATTCCTAGCTTCTACCTTAATTTTGAGGCAATAGCCCGTGATTGGTTTATTGATTCATACTATTCAGTAGATGAAAGTTACAACAAAGTCTACGTTTTCAGCCGTCACTAATAAAATCAAGGGGGTAGCTAATAACTACCCTTGCACTTTTAAAAAATGACTAAAACAATTCGGAAGTCGGAAGTAAAAGTATTTCCGAATTCCGGCCTCCGAATTTCAACTTCAGTTGACCAGTTGACAAATGAATTTTATGAAAATTAATTTGTCAATATTTAAACCAGTCCGACTAACTAACGTTTATGCTTGGAGTCATTTTGAGATGACTGTTTGATGTAATCACTAGGGATAACTATCTTGGATTTATCCCAGCGCAACAGATAGCAGTAACTTTTAGTGTTAGGGCAGGCTACAAAAGCTGGAAAATTCACACCAAAAGTAAAAGCTAAGGATGTAAAAATTCCAAGCGAAATTAGATAAAGTGACCATCCTGACCACCCAGAGCCAATCCAGCGTGCAAAGTAAATCAAATTGACTTTGAATTGCTGCGATCGCTGACTACGTAGTTTCGCTTGCTTCTGCTGGGCCTCAATCCATTGCTGAGATTCATTGAGTTTGTTCAAAGCTATTTGGGTTGCCCGAAGCTTGGCTTTTTCCTCAATAATTTTGTGCGCTTTGACCTCAATAGTATGCTTTTCCTCATCTATTCTGATCTTGACCCATTCTCCAATGTCGGCGGCAAGCTCATTAAAGGCGGCTGCGGCTGGAATACTGGGGAAATCGGCTTTTTTCCCATGACCTTAGCTCTAAACGCCTCTCGTAGTTGCTGCCATTCCTGTTGAAAAGCAGGTGATTTCATCTCCTCTAATAAAGACTGCAAATACAACTTGGGCAACCCAGCCATATCACCCTTGGCCTTCTGTCGCACCATTTCCCTAATTAACTCTCGCTCCTCCTCGCCCAATAAAGCCGTAGTATCTCCAAGCTGTTGCAGAAGTTCATCTGTATCTATATCTGGTGTCGAGTTATTCAGCCCGAAATGTTGTGCAACCTCCTCAAAGGATTTGTGTTGATTTTTGATTAAATCGCAAGCCTCAAGAAAGCGATCGCACTCGGCTTGGTTATATTCATCCTGGTCTTGGAGTCCACAAGCTTGCAAAATTGAGAGAGATTCACCCAGCGAAATTTTAGCGCCTACTCGCTCCTTAGCTCTAGACAACAATGCAGAGATATCTAGAGGTTCAGCAGCAGGTTCATTCTTCTCATTTTTATATTTTTTCCCTCTAGGTTTTGGGCTAGTTTCTGGTTGCTCCTTGACTTCTAATTCTTGTTGAAATAAATCTGTAGCTTGTTGGTAGTCAGAGACACGTTCACTTGTAAAGTATTGACGGACAGTATCAAAACTAGATTGGATCTCTTCATCTGCATATTCTTTACAATCGGTAGACAACCCACAGGCGCTGAGAGTCGCATTCACATCTTCCACAGAGAGCGAATAAAGATTTTGCAGAGCTTCTTTAGTGTATGGCATGATTGTTAATTCCTACTTGAATGCTTCTTCTAGTAGCTCGTCATTTTCAAGGCTCATTACTGATGTCAAATTTTGCTCACCATCACTTTTAAGGTGAGTAGGTACAGATTTTGGTGTAGAAACATCAACATTGGGATCAAGGTCAGCATCTGATTGAGTTGAATTGCCCAGCATTCCCTGATTCCCTAACTCATTTTCCAAACCAAAAGCTTGGGCTAAATAAATAATTTGTTGTTGCAGTTGATAAATTGCAGTTCGGGCTTTCAGCTTCAAGTCAGCATCACTGAATCCCCCAGACCACTTGCAAGCTAAAGGATACCAAAAAGCCACCAGCGCCCAGGTAATCATATTTTGGCGCGGGAACTCAAGAAACTTATTCTTGGGACTGAGATATTTAATCAGCGTGATATAAGGAGAATTGACACTAATTTGAAAGCGAAAATCGACTTGTTCAGGCATGAGTCGTCATCCTTTCAGAAGTTCCACACAGGTAATAAAAAAGTCCGTAATTATCTGTCAGCCGAAATTCCAATCCATTACGGGACACATCAGCTAAAAAGTTACGATTGATTTGTGCTTCCAGTTCGTTACACCAGATTTTCTCAGTGTGCGGCAACAGACTATTTAACTCACGAGATAAATAGTGGGCTGTACCACCAGCAAATATCATCTCGTCCACATCAGAGGGGATGCGACTACGTAACCAACTAAAAAGACTAATCCAGTATTCCTCTCGTGCAGTAGCAACTGCTGACCTAATTTGAGAAAGTTCTGTATCTCGTAAACCAGGGTCTTGAACCCGGACTAAGTGAGCTAAAGCCTTAGTGCTGATTTTAGAACCAGCCTTAGAAATAGCTGCCGCCAACTTCAGAGGCTTCTGTCCAGATACCAAACGTTGCACACAGCCTACTAACTTGTTGAATCCTAAATCTTCAGTAATGCCTTGAGAAATCATACCTCTGTCCATAATCAGCAAAGAGATATTGCGATAACCAATCATCACCACCGCGATTTTACGTTCTTTGAGACTGGAACCGGGAGCGCGTCCCCGCGAAATTAAACCAAAACCTTCTGGACGACAGAGGAAACTTTCCAACTCAAACGAGCGTTCCACACCGCGAAACCGAAAACCAGCCAGAGCTTCAGTCACTAATTGTTCAAATAATTTGCGGTCTTCGTACTCACCGTAAGGCAACAGTACCCCTAAACGGATACTTGCGCCATTAGAGAGAGAGTTTTTTTGTGCAAGAGCGCCTACAAGAGCCAAAGTCTTGTAAAGGGCGAGTTCAAACTTTGGTTCAGAAAGTTTTAAATCTGCATAGAATCGGTCTTGGGCGAGGAAACCAACAGCCCGATATTGTCCTTTGTACTCAACCCAAGCAGAATTTTCAGCAGCCGGACTACCAACACAGCTTGACTCGTAAGCTACAAGACTGGCTTTAGGAACTTGGGCAACTTCCGGTTCCATCAGTAGCAGTTCCGGGTGGAAGGATTTGAGAGTGTAGAAAATCTTGCTCAGGGATGAACCTGGGTCAAATGCAATTGTTAAATCTGCCATCGCTATTTGCTTGGCTGAAAACCTTTATCGAGCAGAATTCAGAAGTCAGGAGTCAGGAGTCAGAATTCAGTTGGGTATTCTGACCGAAAAAGCGGATAAATAATCAGCGTTTTTGCACCACCACCAAATTTTCAATTTGGTGGTGCAACAATTCAGTCGCAGGTCTGAATCTCCGACTGACAGATTGCTGACTCCTGAATTCTGGCTTCTGAATTCTTCTTCATTTATTAAACAACAAACTGCCAAAAAAAAGGCAAAATTAAGGAATTTTACAAAAAGGTAAATATAAGGAATTTCAATGGTAAATCAATGGCATTTCAATGGCAAATACAAGGAATTATTCCATCAGATTTCCGTAAAAAATAGAAATTTCGGGAAATTTTCGCTATTCAGGAAAAAATAAGGTAAATCAATGGCATTACCAAGGTATTTGCAAGGTATAGGTAAGGTAAATATAAGGATTATGGCTTTGAAAACCCAGTTTACCAAAGGGATTTCTCCCTCTGGACTCCCTCCGAAAAATTCTCGCACAGTACGCCAAAAAGTTTGTGCAGAAAAATCGAGTTGGATTTAAAATTTGATTATGCAGAAAACCTGTATTAACAAATATTAAGATTTGAATTATCCAATACTACACAAAGTAAGTTCAGCGCTGTTAAAGACCCAAGCGCATCAAATGATGTCGATGTGTTTTTGGGAGAATAGCCATTACTGGAGTAGTCAACCATCACCCAGAAGACAATGTTCTTCTGGTGTAGTGATTCGGGTAGCTTATTTCAAAAAAGTCAATTGGGTAGGTTTTAATTTTTGTAAATACCATGCAGAGGCAGTGGGAATATTTCAAGAACTGCCAAAGAGTGAAAAATTCTTTTATAAGCTAAAACCTAATTGTTATATCTCTTTCAAAGTCTGGTGCGTTGATGATAAGCACTTTGAGAAGGTAATAAGCGAACTCAACAATTATGTGGATATAGGACTTGAATTTATAATTAGCAGTCCCGATCAAGTACCCGAACTGTTTCAACCACTAAACCTGACATTCTATGAGAGGAGTGTTCAGTGTTAACAGGCAAGAACTCAGAACCACAGCAAGCAGTACATTACTTCATGGAAGGGTATTACCAAGAGGGTACTTCACGCTGGTCTGGGAAAGGTGTGAAAAAATTGGGACTATCAGGAGCAGTTGATAACCAAGAAACATTTTCTAATGTAGTCAATGGGCGATCGCCTGACGGCAGCCAAAACCTCTGTGCTAGAAAGTTAGACTCATCACAACGACGGGCGGCAACTGACTTTACTTTCTCTGCACCAAAGAGTGTCAGTCTACAAGCGTTAGTGGGTGGTGATGAAAGGTTAATTACTGCCCATCAGTTCGCGGTGCAAAAAACCTTAGAACTGATAGAAGAACGCTATAGCTACACCAGGGTAACAACAGACACAAGACGGGAAACTACCAGAACAGGAAATTTAGTAGTCGCGGAGTTTGACCACATTGAAACCAGGGAACTAGACCCGCATCTGCATACTCATGCCCTGGTCATGAACATGACACAGCTAGACAATGAAGAATGGTACAGTCTCCTGAACGATGAGATTTTCAAAAATAAGAAATTTCTAGGCATGGTGTACCAGAACTACCTAGCAGTGGAGGTGCAAAAATTAGGGTATGAGGTGGAAGCTAGGAATCATGGGCAGTTTGAGATTAAAGGTTTTCAGGAAGCGGATTTAAAGGAGTTTTCTAAACGAAGACAGCAAATATTAAGTGCAGCAGGTAAAAATGCGACTTGGGCAGAACGCGAAGCAGCTTGGACTGCCACCCGTAACTTGAAGCAGAAAATTAACCCTGTGGAGTTAAAAGCCAAGTGGAGAGAGGAAGCAGCAGCACTGGGGATCAAGTTTGTACAGCCAGGAGAAGCGCAACCAGAACTACAACAGAGGTTAGTGAGCTATGAAAATTTAGAAGATGCGATCGCTCACTGCTCGGAAAGAAATGTCGCTTTCACCCAAGAAGATTTAGAAAAATTCATCCTAAACCAAGGGCTAGCCACGGAAGTTAGTCAGATTGAACCGCTAGTTAAAGTTAACCCGGAATTACTCAGCCTGTCTCAAGAAAACCGCGACTTTACCACCCTGGCAGCAGTTAACCGAGAACTGGCAACCATTAAATTGATGCAGTCTGGGATGGGTAAAGTTAGCCCACTTGCTCACCCAGAAGTAATTGAAAGCCACCTGGAGAAAACAGCTTTAAACCCGGATCAACGTCGAGCGGTACTGACAGCAGTAACCACAACAGACCAATTTATGGCATGGCAGGGGGTAGCTGGCGCTGGTAAAACTTTCGCCCTCAAGGAATTCAAAGCGATCGCTGCCGCCTCTGGCTACACCATCAAAGGCTTTGCTCCTAGTTCGATGGCTGCTAAAGTCCTGGGCCAAGAGTTGGATATCCAAGCTGAGACTGTTGCTAGATTATTGGTCTCTGAACCACCCCAAGAAATTGAACCTAATCAAATTTGGATTGTGGACGAAGCAGGGTTACTCAGTGCTAAAGATGCCCTTGCTCTTTTAGAACGTGCAACCCAAGAACTTGCTAGGGTGGTGTTAGTGGGAGACACAAAACAGTTGTCAGCTGTAGAGGCTGGCAATCCCTTCAAGTCTCTACAACAAGCAGGAATTAAAACCAGTCATCTCAACGAATCTTTGAGGCAACGTGCGCCAAAACTGAAACTGGCAGTAGACCTGATTGCTTCTGGCCGTATTGAGGAGGGATTTTCACGCCTTGATGAAAACGGTTGCATCCAGAGTGTAAAAGCAGAATCCAAAATTGAGACGATTGCCCGCGACTATGTAACAGCCACACCAGAACAACGAGCGCGAACCCTGGTACTGGCTGGAACAAATTTTGAGCGTTTGGCAATCACTCAAGCCATTCGGGGGCATTTAAAGGCTGAGGGTAGTTTAGGAACTGCGATCGCCATCACCCAACTGCAAGCCAAAAACTTAACTTCAGTACAAATGCGCTACACCCACAACTTTGAACTGGGTGATATGGTCATGCCCACCCGCAATTACAAGCGCCGGGGGCTGTCCAAGGGCAAGCTTTATGAAGTGGTAGATAAGGACAGTGACCAACTAATACTCAAAGCTAGTGATGGTAAGCATTTTCAAGTAGACACGGGATTTAAAAAGGCGGTTTACCAACGTCAACAGATTGAACTTGCCGAGGGCGATCGCCTACGCTGGACGAAAAACGACCGACAATTAGGACGGCGCAACGGTCAAGAGTTTGTAGTTAAAGCCATTGCAGGTTACAACGCGCAAATTCAGTATTTAGAAAGTGGTCAAACTGAATTTATTAACCTGCAACAAGCACAACACCTAGATTATGCGATCGTCAGCACTACATATAGTAGTCAGGGTAAGACGGCTGACCAAGTATTGATTGCTGCTGACAATACTATTGGGCAAGAAAGCTTTTATGTTGCGGTCAGCCGTGCTAGGTATGAATTGAGACTGTACACGGAAGACAAAGACAATTTACTAGCCTTAGCGCAGTCGAGTAGGGCTAAAGAAAATGCACTGGTGCTACTGCGACAGAAAGAGTTAGAGAAGCAGCACCAATCAAAATTAGAGAAAGAAATGGTTGTAACTGCTCCGATTGTAGCTAAAACATACACTACAGAGCAGGAAAGTAAAGAAGCGGAGGGGCAGAGGAGCAAAGAGGTGGAGGCAAGGGAGCGGAGGAGCGGGGGAGCAAAGGAGCAATCTTATACTGAGTCCTCCCCTCTGCCCCCCTGCCCTAGACCTCTGCCAAGTTCTTCCCCTCTGCCTCTTGTTTTTAAAACTCTACCGCCGGAAGCACCAAAAACTGTTGTTCCTATTCCCAAACCATTTATTAGAAAACCAGTTCCAAAAACAGCACAGCCAACAGTAGCATTTTGGACTCCTAATAATATTGGTGAAGCCCCAGAAAAACTTGATTCTAAACACTGGCAAGAATTAATACAAGGTAGCGCCATCCACCCCGAAATTGCCAGCCTTAATTTCACTAGCTTGCATCAAACTCTTGATTGGGAGCATGAAGCTTGGGAATACCTCATGTACAGTGATAAACTGCCACGCACTAACACTGGTAGGCTGTCTTCAGGGATCATAACTAAATATGCTCATATTGAATCAGGCGGCTGGTGGTGTGATGCTGGCGTTAATCCCAACTCCTTCGCCAATCTCCAATCAGGGGATAAACCTGATAGAAAGATATGGGGATGCTACAAACCCAATAACCCCAGAGAAAAAGCTGATAAACCCGGCAAATTCATCAAATATGAACATCCACCACAAACTGAACTCAGTATTTTCTTGCTCGATGTACCTGATGATATTGCTGGGCGTATCTATGAAAAAGCTGGGGTACAACCAACCGATTGCGATCGCCAAAGTGGATTTTGGTATTGCGTTTGGAAGCACAACTTACCAGTCACAATTACTGAAGGAGCAAAGAAAGCAGCCAGTTTGTTGAGCCAGGGTCATGCAGCGATCGGGCTACCGGGAATCTATGCTGGTTATCGCAGTAAAGATGAGTTTGGGGAGCAGACCAAAGCTCGGCTGATGGATGAATTAGCTGTTTTCGCCACTCCAGAACGGCAGATAACTTTCTGCTTTGATTACGAGACACGCCCAGACACTCAGCGAAATATAGAGATTGCTATCTCACGCACTGGTAGATTACTGGAGGAAAGTGGAGCATCTGTCAGTGTGGTGACATTGCCTGGGTCAGATAAAGGCGTTGATGATCTGATTGTGGCTCAGGGGCCACTAGCATACGAAAAGGCGTTTTACGAAGCATCAACCCTCAAAGCATGGCGGGATAACAATAATAAACAACGACACTCACCGCCAGCACCACCTAAAAAGTTGAGTGATATTGAGCGCAAACAACGGCTTCAACAACGTTTTTCTGGTCAAATCTCTCAATTGGCATTTAAGAAGGCGATCGATGCACTGACTGACCGAGAACTATTGTACTTAGAACAAGCGGTCAAGGAATATTTTGCCCAGCCAGTTGCTAAAGTACCAGCACCTGTTGATAGGCAGGCTATTGAAAACGAAATTAGTCAGCTTGGGCCACAAATTGATAGTTTGTGGTTAGAACACGCTATCCAAGAGAAAACTATCAGAGCAATGGAGCATTTTCCGCTTCATAAGTTGAGTAATAAGTATAACTTGACACTAGAGCAGCAATTACAAACTATTGGAACTATCAAAGAATTAGTCACGTATCAGCAGCACCTTCAGTCCAAACTTCAGGAATACGAAACCCAGGTAGAAAATCATTACTCCTGGGAGAACCAACAGCAGACTATTGAAATGAAGACTATGGCTGAAATACTAAACTCTCCTCAATTACAGTCACGACTAACGAGTATTTTGGATGAGATAGAACTTAAACAACAGCAAAGTCAAGCTAAGTTGTCTATTTCTCAGCAGCCATCACCACAACCGCGTCGAGGTTTGAGAAGGTGAATTATGTGCAACCTTAGTTACCCTTAAATCAATGGGGACAAATGATCTGTGAAACTAATCAAACACAGGCGGTTAAACTATATCGAAAAGCATTGCTTTCATCAAAATGGTTAACCGTTTACTGATACAACAAGGAATTTTACTATGAACTACCCCTGGCTCAAACTTTCGCACAGCCAGAGGTAGTTTATTATCTGAGTTTTATACCTGCACAAGTCAGATAAAACCTATTACCTTCTCAATTTTGTTGACTGTGATTGAGTATTAGTATGTTTTAAATAATCAGAAACTACCTCTCCTACTTCCTCTAACGATTCAACATCATTCTCTGTAGCATTAGCAGTCAAATCACCGTCAACCATCACAGCCCGACCATCTTTAGCTGTAACAGTAATACTATCTCCATTTTGGTAAAAGTTGTAATTCTTACTCTCATAACTGCGTGAACCATCAGAATGCCGATCACCAAAAAGACGCAGCATGGAATCTACACCCTTGGCAAGAGCCTTGCCTTTAATATCCATCAGACTGTTAGTAACTTTTTCGAGATTCTGCTTCACAGTATGATTAGCTGCTGAATGGATATCACCAACAGCTTGAGTTATCTGTTTATGGACTGTATTAACTTCCTCTGAAACCTTATTGTGAATAGCACCCATAGCAGCTTGATGACGCTCCATGCCATGCTGAATCTCATCAGTGACTAACTGCTTGACTTCATCAATACCATCGTTAACTACACCCAACTGTGATTCAAATTCATTTTTAATAGCTGCAACTTGTGACCTCATCTCAGTTTTAAGAGATTCCATCTGTTGATTCATCTGCTCTTTTAAAGTCACAATTTGAGTTTCTAATTGGGCTTTGACTTTATCAACTTTGGGAGTGAGGGCAGTTTTTACCTGTTCATAGAGATTTTTGGCAGTGTTCTTAACCTTAGTCTCAACCGAGTTTATCCAATCATGCAAAGTTGCATTTTTGACCGCAGGGTTATTTTGATTATTTATAGCTTCCAGTCCCTTCTGCAATTGATCGATAGTTTTTTGTTGAGCATCAAAAGCTTGTTTAAGACTAATCAAGTCTGTCGATAACTTTTGAGTACCTTCAACGCTTGATTGCTTTTGAGTAGCAAAACTATCAATCAAAGTTTGCTGGTTTTGAACTTTTTGCTGTAAAGCCTCTACCTGCTTTTGTAAATTCTCAATGGTGGAAGATTTTTGTACTGGTTTGGCTGGTTGTTGAGACTGGGATTGATTCTGGCTAATCTGGCTACTTAAACCCAGTTTATCACTTAAAACCTCTCCATCCTTAACATGATAGACCTTATCCTTACCAATCATGATGCGGACAGAACCTTTCAAGTTTTGCGGGTCATTGATAGCCGTCTTGATTTTATCTACCAGTTCTGGAGTCATCAAATTTACGGACACTTCGCCATCAGGATGCCCTTTATACTTGGGTTGGTTGCCAACGTAAATTGATAAGTCTTTAGTAGTGTCTAACTCTTGAAATTTTCCTTTTTCTAGCAGCTTATGCAGAATGTCATTGAGGATTTCTAAATAATCATGTTGCACTTGTTTCGCCTCAGATTTTATTTCATCCATGATTTGTAACTCCTACTAAGGAACTAATGAGAGTCGATGGACTGACTAAGACATCTGGTAAAACTACACCTCCTAAACGATTGAGAATTACATCTCCTTCAATTTGGATATAAGCCCATTGGTCATCAATTAGAACTGAAATTGACTTTGTGTTATGAGGTAAGTTGGTCACTTTATAATCTTTTAGCTCTCCATTTACTATGAAAATATGAGGGCTTTCTGCATCGCCATAGTAAATTTCAATGAATTCTGGGACATGATTTTCAGGGAACGGTGGTTCATCCCAAAACTCTGCTGCATTGAAGATATCAGTTCGATAAGTGTTAACTAACGAGGCAATATCAAGCGGCAGTTTGCTTAACAATCGCAATTCGTATTCAGATAAATTAGTCACGTTGCTTTGCTCCAAATTCAAGAATTCAAAAATAAATAATTTTAGGGCTTTGTAACCCTTTCACCGGAGGGACAATAAATTTTTCTTTTCTGCCTACACTACGGGAATGGTTACGCGAACTGCCCTCTGCATTTGTTCGGTCATAAATTACCTCCTAAAGATTTTTCAATCTGTTATTTGCCTCTGCTTTTTTATCAACTAAAGGCAATAACATCTCTGCCTCTAAACGCCGGATTTCTAACTCTTCCCCAGATGGTTCACGCAGAGTAGATTGTGAGATAAACTGTTGCTGGAGTCCATACCACTTTTCAATACTTTTCGCCTCCAAATTGATATCAGATTGTGGAATACGAATTTGCTCTAATAGCGGAATACTTACATCTCTACCAGAGCGAAACCCAGGACTAACAATTACGGCTCTGCCTTCCGGTAAGGTATTAAATTGGTTAATCTCAAATAAATTGCGGGTACTGTTTTGCTCAGAAATTGAGGTACTTGCACCACCTTTACCACCGGAACTGCGTGAACGTTCTCTGTGCTTGATTTGCTCGTCACCTAAGAAGTTACTAAAACGTTCCGCCGCCACATCATCTTGGGGATTAAAGAAAGCTTTTGTAGCGCAACCGCCAAATATAGCATTGGTTGTTTCTTTGGAATAAGCCTTCTCAAGCTGTGATAAGTTTTGCAATCCCAGTAAACAAATCAAGCCATCTTCACGATTTTGGTTGAGCCAATCAACTAAAGCTGGTAGATATAAAGTAGGTAATTCATCCAGTGCCAAAACTAATGGTTCTGTGCGTTTACCAGCTAAATTTCGAGAACATAAAAGGTGCAAGATAGAAACTAATAAAGGAGCAATTACATCTCGTTTCTCCTTGTCCATGCCGAAAACCACCATTTTCCGCCCCTTCAAATTTAAGGGGATATTTGTTTGACCACAGAAGCCAGAAAGGGTGGATGGGGTCATAAAGCGAGTAAATAATCCGCTTGTTGTACCGACAATACTAGCGGCGGTTTCTGGAGAACCCGCTACAGATAAGAATTGGTCAAAGGCAACTTTTACCCAAGGATTTAAAGAAGCTTGTTGAATGCGGTCAATTAATTTAGGCAAACTAAGAATGGCATGGCACATCATAATGTCAGGAAAACAAGTACCCCGCGCCAGCATGAAGATTGCTTGTGCCAGCTGATCCCCTGCATTAGCAAAAAATCCACTATCTAAAGCATCACCACTTGTCAGCTTAAAATTACGATTGAGGACGATTGCTAACTGACGCGCCATCTCTGCATCAGTTTCACTCCGTAGAAAATCTAAGGGATTAGCTACGCAGGATTCAGGAAAACCAGGGGAGAGGATAGAAACCTCATACCCACGCATGGCGGCGTATCCTGCTAATTTGGGTGCTTGCCCTTTAGCGTCAGCTGTAGCCGATTCTTGGTGAGCATACTTAAAATCGTAAAGGATAATTGGTAGTCCCTGGTCGATAGCAGAACGCACCAGAGGGTTAATCATGGAGAAGGTTTTACCAGAACCGGCCCCGCCACAAACTAAAATTCCACGTTGTACATCTGGCAGATAGAGTCTGCTTTTATCTTCTGGAATATTGATAATGCGTTTATTGTCAACAACCTGAAAAGTAGTACCTTTAGGTGTACCAATGTATAAAGCTACCCTGTTATGTTTGCGTTCAATCAGTTGTTTGCAGGCCAGCTTACGAGCTGCTGTTTTCTCCCTACCTCCTGCCCATCGCGCCCGTGCTAGTTTGTTTGTTGCCCCTCGCCCCTCCATTGCTTTCGCTAACATTAACGCCCCCACACTTACAAATAATCCCAAACCCATTGGGGAGAAAAAGGCATCCTTAAAATTCTCAGGAACAAGGTTATAAGCTGGGGGAGGGGTCGCTGGGGAGTAAAGAGAGCTATTTTTCAATGAATCTTTCTCCCCCTGCTGCACACCTCCCCCTGCTCTCTTTACTTGTTGGGTAGTTTTGGATATTTCAGCCATTTTCACCCCCTCTCTAGAATGACTAAATCATTCTCTTGAGTGGGAATCCAAGGTACAGGGCCAATAAAGTAGGGAGTGCAAGATTTACCACCCCAGAGAAAGCTAATGCAAAAACGAAAAAATAGCCCAAAGTTGGCTGTACCAGTGGACTCATTTACACCAGTTAGCACAACTTTGAAACTAGAACCGTAGACAAGCCTACCTGTTGGTTCTTTACCACCGTTAACACGTTGTAAGATCCCAAAACCACCGTCTACTTTCTGAGCAGAACCAGAAGCCCATCGCTTACCGTAAAGGTTGCCAGCTTGCCCTGCAACATCACCTAGTTCTAGGAATGGACACTCTTTACCCACATTACAGGCGACAACAACATTTTTGTTGGAACGATTTACCCTACCAGAAACAAAGTAATTCTCTCTTGCCCTAGAATCACCACGTTCCGAATTACTTAAAACTACAGAAGCTATACCCACGACATCCAAACCCGAATTAATCGGCTGTGGCATCTTGTCAAAAGGTACTTGATTTAGCCCCGGCACTTGATTAATGTAGCTTTGCTGCCAGCCGGGAAATCTTGATAGTTGCGTCTGATTAAGTCTAGGAATTGAGTTGATGGGATATCGACCTAGATCCAGTTTTTTACCCAAAGGGGTATTAGCAGCTTGTGGATTAGATTTTAAAATAGTTGAAATCTTACCGTTCAGTCCAATTTTGAGCGAATTTTTGTCAGGTTTGTTTGACTTTATAGTAGCTGCGGCTATTGAATTAGAAGTTATGCTACTGTAACGAGATTGCGCGAATAAATCATAAATAGGTGGAACTTGATTAATATCAAGGTTGCCCAAGCTGGGAATAGCTTTGACTAGGGTGTTAGGAGTTTGCCACTGCATTAATCCCAAGTCTTTGAGTGTAAGCTTGGGGCCCAGAGGTACGATAACAGAGATAGTTTTCAGGCTGAAGGCAGACATTTGAAAAGCATCATCTACGTCCCCCAACATAATTACAGAATCAATACTCTGTCCGGCTGTCCAAGAACGGGAGGGATTATAGCCAATTTTGGCGGCTATATCTGGGGAAATATCAAGATATCCGGGCTGTTGTAATGGATCTAAGCTACTCCAATTGATTTTTGACCAGTCTGGAGACTTTAATTGATATTTACCAGAATTATAAGTAACTGTTGGAATTTCTGCATTGGCGACGCTGGGTAATTCTAGAAGTGATGTCGCAACCATTGAGGCAGAAACTATTGATAATAAAGCTCTATTGTTAATCACTGAGTTTGCCCCCATTGCATCAGTTTATTGAACATTTCTTGGGGAATACCTGATAACCTAATAGCCTCTGTCCTACTTTTACCTCTCCTCAATAAACGGATGGTATCTTGCGTTTGTCGCCATACTATAGACTTAGGTTTGATTGCGCCATTACCCACCGCCACCGCTAAACCATAAGCTACGGCATTAGCATCATTTCTTTGTGAAACAGTGCTGGTTTGCGAAGAAGTATTGACTGTTAAACGTGGTTTTTTATCAAAATTTCGAGGTGCGGTGTTATTGGTGATATTACTGGTATTGTTTAATCTATTTTGATTAACTAACGGGTTTTCAGCTATTAATAACGACTGTGGTTTATCCGAATCTGGCTTAATAATTAAACTGGTATATTCTGGTTTACCTCTAGCCGGAATCAACTGAAATTGATATTGTTTTTGACCGTCAGCACTAGCAGTAATCACGGTAATCACGGTACTACCATCTTGACTGGAAGTTAAAACCGGAAAACTAATTGGTTTAATTTGTCTGAGGAATAAAATTGTAGCTCCTCCACTACCACAATTTTCATCTGATGCACCACGCTGACATAAGTTGCCATTGGAAGTTAAAGCAAAGCGGGAAGGGTCTCCTAACCACACTTGCTTGATGGTTTCACCTGTGGGAATGAAATTGATAGTCAAACCGTAACCAGCCCAAATCTTTAAGTCAATTCCATGAGAATTACTACCTTGAGCATCTTGTGAATAAACATTTCTCGCGGCTGGTAGTGCTAAAGCTGTGCCTGTATTAGCGTTGATAACTAACGTAGTTAGCAGTAAAAAACCTAAACGTTTCATATCACAACGGATTTATCTGCAAGAAATTGTGTAATAGTTATAAATTCAGAATTTCAAATTTATCCTTTTAACTCATTACTCATTGCCTAATTTCATATCGAAATTGATTGATTGACAAAGATTTGCACTGGTTTACCTGTTTCAATTACAAAAACTTGTTGTTGCTGTTGTACTTGTTGTAATTGCTGCTCATTGGAATTTTTCATCCTACTGAGAATTTGATTAATACTGCCTTCAGTAAAACCAGCCAGTAAATTCTTATCACTGTTACTTGTTGTAGTGGTTGTTGTACCCAAAGAGCCAATTGTTGTCTCGGAATTAGCTCTATTTTGAATCTCAGCCACCTTAGATAAACCAGACAGCATAGATGCCATGAGCGAATTGCCTAAATTACTGCCACCTTGACGAGATTCAGCTTTAAGTAAATTGCCGTTTTTACCCAATATCAAAATCGAATTCTGGGGCAGTGGCTTTTCCTCGGTTTTACCGTTGATGTTCACTAATACAGAAACAGCCGTCATTTGCACTATTTCTGAGTTAGTGGGATTGATCATAGCCACAACATAAGCATCTTTGGGTAAAACTTCAGACCCATCAAATGCTTTCAGGGGTTGAGTTAAACGAATCAGGCTATTTTGTTGCTGCTGATTACTTACACCACTACCCACCCAGGCTACAGGAGTCTCTATCACACCCGCCGCACGAGTTCCGACTAAAACCCGCTTGCCATCGTAGTTAGTCAGTGGTAGCTGTGGTGAAGAATTGCGATCACTCCGAGGTAAGCTATCTGGTTTTATCCCTATACCCCCATTCACTTGAACATTACCCAATTCTGCCTCTTCCTGGTTTAAATCTGCATTGCCAGTGTCAGTAGAGGAGTAATTACCGACATTAGCAGCTGCTAACCACTCCTGCATCGGGTCTTTAGGAGTGGTACGAACGGGTAACGGATTGGAGACAACTTGAGATTTTACGGGTTTAGGTATAAGAGCAGACACAGATTGTCTGACTACTGGTTGAGCAGCCACGCGATCGCTTCTACTAGGTCTAGTAACAGTAGGTGGCGGTGGTGCTTGATGAATAGTTAATGGTCGCGTTGGTGTAGGCTGAGTTTTGACGGTAGGTGTAGGAGTGGCTGTAGCTGTAGGGATAATTGTTGGCGTTGGTGGTGCAGTTTCAGCGTTTTTTTTAGTAACAGCTTGTAACTCCCCTTTTTGAGAGGTGAGAGCTATTGCTGTTTTTAGGTCTCCTTTTTCATTTTCATCATCTGATTTAATATCTGTCTGAATACTTTTTGCATATTGCTGGGCTGGCTTATCACCGGGAGAATTCAAAGCCCCTGTAATTGAGCTAATCATCGTCCCAAACATGACAACTATTAATAACACGCTACCGGAGACTGTTAACCCTTTTAGTAATGGGTGATTAGCTACAGGGCGAGTAGTGACAATTTCTTCTGGTTCAGTTTTTTGTTCATCCACAGGTGATGATGTTTCTGAAGAATTAGGAATTTCTACCCCATTCATCCGAGCAAATTCTTGGCTTCTATGGGAAGTATCACCAGTAGTAGCTTCAGAATTCGTATTTACAACTTGACTTTGATTTGACATAAAGCTACTTTCCTAAATCTAAATCTTGGATGCGGTAAATTTCCATTCCCGCTTTTCTAGCTCTATAAGCCTCTATCTGTGGTACAGAAGGATTATTCGGTAAAGGTGGTGTATCTACTGCTCTCACAAATACAGTTTTATTAAAAGAAATAGCCTTACCTAATTGGTCTTGACCTTTAAAAACTACTAAGTTGGCAACCATTTCTAATCGCCATTTACCTTCTTCTATTTTCTGAGGAGGCGAAAGATGGCGTACAAGTAAAGCTGATTGAGTATCACCATTAAACACGTCAGGCGGTGTTAAAGCTGCGATTTCTCGCAGAAAACTAGCGCGAAAATCTTCTGATAACGCAAATCCTGCGCTCCAGGTATTTGTAGTAAGCTTTTTATCAGATACTTGTACACCAGGGTCAAGTTTTAATTTGGTTGGATCTAAGTTACTATCAGATGACTTAGGAACGGCATTCCAACTCATCAAATTCATCATTGTCCGCCCTGCAAAGTCCATAAGTGCTTGGTCAGTACGGTCTTTTTCTCCTACTGCAATTGCTCTTAGGGAAGTACCATCTTGAAGTTCCACTAAGGTGGGTCTATGGTTAGAAATATTACTTAATTTACTGGAATTAGTCAGATTTATCAGTAACAAGAAGAGTAAGATAACAGCTTGCCCTATTGATACTAAGGGAGTAAAGTTTATCTCTTTCTTATCCAGTAATCTCATCTGAATACCCTCCCTGAGATTAACCTCCCACTGCTAGAGAAACATGAGAAAGCTGCCATTCCTCCACCAGACCCCATTGCTAACGCCAGTATTGGAGACAAAATTGCTTGTACTAGCTGTAAGAACAAGGGATTATTGTTACTAGCATTCACTATTGCACTAGCCGCCATTCCACAAACAATTGAGTATGACATGAGTACCAAAGTCAGTGCTAACCATCCTGCAACCCAAGCATAGATGGGTTTAGCTCCAAAAGGGAAAAGTGAAAGCACTAAAAAAATAGGGGCTATATAGGCATTTAGTAAGAATGCTACTTGCACAACATATTGAAAGGCTGCTTGTAAGCCACTGAATATAATCCATGACAAGGCTTGCACCATTGAATTAATAGTTTGCCCAGCTATATCTAATGGATTCCAGCTATTTGAATAGGAAAATAAACCGTGCTTTTCTTTATACTTTTGAGCGTTATTTTTCGCTTGATTTATTTTTTCATCTCTACATATTTCTCTGGGATTAATTTTTTGTCCTTGGTCATCTACGCCATTCTCAGGCTCTTTTTCACATTCTTGTAGTTGTGTTTGAACTGAAATAGTAAAAGCCTGATCCATATTGGCAGTACGAATAGCATCTCTCAAAGTAATGCCATTTCGCGTAATACTTAATACTTTGTCATTCAAATTGACCGCTACATTACGAAACATCAAAGACGTGGTAGCAAGTAACTGCCCATTATTAACAGTCAACATTAAACAGACTAATAATGGATAGACCATCTCATTCAAAATTTCATGACTAAATCCTTCCTGAATTAACCTAGAATACCAACTGATAGACCAGAAGGAAACAAAAACCACTCCACATAAAGCAGAAACAGCAACTACTGCTTTAAAAACTTCACTATTACCGCTAGCTAAATCTTGCCAGTCTTGGTTAAATGAAGACACAACCATGCGAGAGCCGTTGATCGCACCGTCAACTATATCTTCCGCGTTTGTATCTCCAGTAACTGCTAGTAAATACCAGAAGTTAGTTAAATTATTTAGCATTACTTTGTTCCCAAAAAGCATCAGCGAAAGCAGCCGCACCTATAATTTGTCTTGCACTGGAATTATTATTAGCTTGCTCTTTTCTTGCTTGTTCATCCAACCTACTGGAAATGTCACTCAAATTGATATTGGCTGCTGATAAAGCTCTAGTTTGTTTTTGTGCTTCACTGTGAATTGATTTAGTAATAACTGTTGTTTGTAGATTCTGCACTGCCATCTTTTTCAAGATGTCTTGAGTGATGACATCATTTTGTACTTCATCAGCAGTATTAGATGAATTTTCTACAGCATAATTAGAGATTTCTGCTTCTTGCACTTGAGTTTTTTGCCCTTCTCTGCCTAAAACAGATCCAGATAGTCCATAAGTATAAGCTTGATGCCATTGTCTCTGAGCATTTTCACCTTGGGTTTGAGAATCAGTTTCTACTAAATCAGTATCTTGCTGTTGAATAATCACCTTGATATTTTTACCTGCTTTTAATGGGTCAGGTATACCCATAACTCCATTTGTAGAAGTGATGGCTATATCTAGGTCTTTATCGTCATCTTTGTTAGCGTCTTTCGATAGCTGGCTAAATTCTTGGCTATACTGCTTAATGTATGACTGTAAGCTTGTCATTACTTGCTGAAATTGTTCTAGAAACGAAGATTTGGCTGTGGCCGATAAAGATGAACAAGAAATGAATACAATTACCAAACTACTAAAAACTGCTAAACGGCGGTAAATAGGGGCTAATGTCAATTGGCTGAGTAATTTCATATAAATTCTCCAAGGAGACTGTAAAAGATGTGGGAGCGCAAGCAGATATTACCTCTGCTTTATTTCCTAAAATTTTCTTGCCAGTTACTATTAGTGGTTCTGGTGGATATTTATCTGGTTGCCTAGATAATCTTTCAAATAAATTGCCTTCATATCTAGGATTACTAGGAATTAAAGGTACTGGACGCTCATACATTAATATGTATGTTTGTTCAGGTTTAAAATCAGTATTAATCCCAGGTTTATTTAATTGAATTTGAAGTTTATCTTGAGTTTTACTTGCATAATATGCCGCTTTGAGAAATCGGTCACTTTGTACATATCGGTTAGCAGAATTTAAACGTTGTTGACAAGCTTGCTGTTTCTGGGCAATATACTTCTCATGCTGTTGCTGATGCCACTTCCACACTTCAAATGATGCCCACGATGATAAAACTCCTAAAATAGCCAACAATACTTTATATTGTGCAAACACCGTAGCAATTTCTAACTTTTTCATAAAGGCTTACCCTGCTTAATGCAACCAACATAGTATTTGGCAAATTCAGACACCCACTGAAACTTATCTGAGTACATTGCTTTAAACCTATCGCGTGCTGCCTGCTCTTCTCTGCTATTAGCAACTAACGCCAACATTGGGTAAGAAGGATAGTAACGACAGCGTATATATTTGTTGTTGTAATCCAATAGCCACAGCGTATATAGCTGTTTTACATTGGGACGAAAACTTTCATTTTTATCAATAATTTGCTTTGGAATGCCTAAATGCTCTGAAAAACTTTTTGCAGCCCCTGGTACTATCCGCCCTATTAACCGACAGGGCATATTTTGTAAAATTTGTTCACCAGCATCTGAGTTAGCGATCGACAAAATATCTTGACCTGCAAGTATGACCCGACAGCCGGATTTTCGAGCAGTCGCGCATTTACGACCCACTAACCGCGATAAAGCAGCAAACCGCAACAATACACTGGATTCATCCATGAAGAAAACGCTATTGGGTGCTGATAACGATTGTCTGGAGGCGGCAATATAAGCAGACATCCCGAAAACTTCAGCGTCTTTACTTGATTGCAGATTGGTGAGGGCAAAGGTAATTAGCTTGGCATCAGTATCAAAGGTGGAGGGACGGCAGATGGCATTGCCAATGGTACTATTTCTCCAATATTGAAAACGTAGGCGGATATAGTTCAACGCCCTATCTACGTTTTCATCTTCATAGCCCAAGTTTATGTGGTCTGTAGAAAAGAAATACTCCATGTCTGCAAGGGTTGGGGTATTCTCCCAAGCCGCAGAACCTAATCCTCCTTTCTTGGCAAGAGCAAACCGTTGTTGAATATCGTGGTCATCGTAAAAGGCTTTTGTCCCTAGTGGGATGAGAGATTCGATTGTCTGGGACAAGAAACCATCAAATGATTGCGAACCCAAGACTAACTGAAGAACAATCAAGTTGACATCGTTTCTGTGGGCTTTAGCTCGTTCCTCCCGTTGCTCTTCTGGGATTTTTGATAAGTCTAACGGCTGCACCAAATTGTTAGACTCTTTGGAAATATCAAAGTAAAAACCGTTGTGATAGGGTGTGTAGTCCCCAAATGTCCCTGTCCCGTCATCATTGGGCAGGTCTATCATTAAAATACTCATGTCTTGAGCTTGGCACTCGGCGATGATAGAGGCTACCAAAACTGATTTACCTGAGCCGGTTGTACCGAGAACTAAAATGTTTTTGGTTTTTGATAGGTCAATTTTGACGGGCGAATCACTCTCATCTGCAATTAACTCAAACCCTTGATGATCTGCGGGACTATTCTGCACTATATTAGTTAATCCCAAAACTTCACTTGCAAAGAAAGTCTGCCGTCGATTATATGGACGCATCAAAATTGGTTCTTGCCTAATCAGCAATGTTTGCAGCCAGATTAACCAAGCATATTCATATTCACGGGTTAGTTCTGTGGGTTGGTTAATATAGCCAGCTATCAACCTACAGGCATCGTCTACTTGCTCTGCTGTAGCTCGGTAAACCAGCACTACCAAGCTTAAATTTAGTGGTACATCTCCTGTATATAGTTGCCTTTGTGCTTCCACTGAGCGTTCCACATTGATTTGGGCAGAAACATCTATTGATTTTTTCTGCTGAACATTCAAATCTAATGCCCTAGAACGTTTGGTAATCATCTGCTGGGCTGCACGGGTTATCCCTCGGTCAGCCGGGGAGAATTCTGTGATGATTTCTACATCAAAAATGTTGTTGCGTGAGAATAAATCCCACAGGAAACGAATTTGATGTTTAGTGGAGGCAAAGATTTCTGGTTTCCGGGTTAGTACCATTACTCCGACATACTTCTTCTCATCACCGTTTGGTAAGCAAATCCATCGTTTATCGGCGAAAGGTACACCATTATTGAGAATGATTGAGGTGAGATGCGGTTGACTGATGATTTCCAGTGGTTTATCCAATGCAGCCTGTTCATCAATTTCTTCTCTTAATCCCTCTTCATCAAATACTAGAGTATGCGGAATGATTACTTCTTTTGCTCCGATGTTTTTACAAAGCTCTCTCCATAGGTCTTTATCGGTTTTAGGTTGAGGATTTAAGCCCATTTCTGAAAGAATTTGTTGGTATCTCAATGAGGCTTCTAAGGCTTTTGTTAAAATCTGTGTAAATCGCTTTTTAGTGATTTTACTGACTCCTGAATCGGTGAATCTTCTTTGAAGGAAGTTAGTCAATTTCGCTAAAAACTTATCTACTGGGTCTGAAGTATCTAGCGATTCTGAGGTGACTGTAAATGACCAATAAATATTTAATTTTATATCTTTACGAGCTTTCTCCTTTGTCAGTTTTTGAGTTCTTGCTAACCTCCCCCAGTCTAAAAACTCACTTTCTAGAGAAGTTGGGTTATTCAAACGTTGCATTAAATAATCTGTACTATCACTATCATCGCAGAATGAACTCCAACGACAAGTGATTTTTTCGCCTTGGGGAATTTCTTTACAGCCGTTTTCAAAGGCTTGAGCCACCGCTTCTATTTCTTGTTCTGAATGAAATAAAGGATGAATTCCAGTACAAGCAAAACCAAATATTAATTGCAGGGTGTTACTACTTTCCGTCAGATTCTTTTTACTTAGTAGATAAGCTCCAACTATATAAGAATCTTTTTTGAGTCTGACTATAGTAGTCAAATCTAACCAATCTTCAAAGGGATTGAGGGTTTTAGGTTTAGATGAACGAGTTAGCTTGACTTTTCTAGTACCGACTTTTTTCTTATGCTGTGGTGAGGTGTAATTAGCATATCCTCTTGTCCATTTGGGGAGAATAGGATAAATCTTTGACCAGTACAGATAAGGCTTATCTCCTGAGAGGAAAGCTATTGATAAGCTAGCCCAAAATGCCAAGCCTAAACCCCAAAATATATCTAATCCGAGAATTAAGCAGAGCAGTCCAAAAACTACGCAGAATACTCCGGCGAAAATTACGAACTGTCTACCTGTAAACGGGCCAAACTTGGGGCTTTCACCTAAGCTCTGATTGACTTTGATTATCTCTTGTTTCATGAGCTTTTAGAAATTGCCATTAAATCAGAAATCAGAAGCCAGATTTCAGAATAAGTACAGGTATTATCAGCATCAATAAGGCAGTACATCCTCGTAATTTTTTGATTTGTAGCAACTGCCGTTAAATGCTGTTTAGGAGTCAGTATGGATATTGATTTAGCTATGAAATCATAGCTAAATTCCATAAGACATTACCAATACGGTTCAGTTAAGTAAAGGAAAATTAATTTGTTGAAGCAGACAGGACGAGGAAGGCAAAGAGAGGGAGGAAAAAAGCTTATCCAAACCAGATTGAGGTTATCTGACACGAATTGATTTTGATTCTTTAAATTTACTTAACGTAAATTATTCTGATTCCTGAATTCTTCGGTCATTAGTTACAAGCTGTGTTATTGCCAAAAAGCAGTGATTGGAATACTACAATCAATATCACAGATATGAAGGTAAAAATTGGCTGCTGAATGACATTACTCACTTCTTCACCACGCCCATACGCCGCAACCCCTTGATAAACAGAGAAGCAGAAATAACCGAATAAAACTATTGTCAAAGCGGTAAACAAAATCATTGGCAGACTAGTTAAGACCGCATTATTAATCGCTCCACCTGCTGAGGAATTGGTAATTATACATTCCATTGCTTTTTGTGCATTAGAAAATATAGAATCTGCTCTCGCTGCCCTAGACTGTAAACCAATGAAAAGCGTTGTTGCAACTGAAATAAGCTGCCAACGTACCTTAAAAAATATCTCGAATAAGCTTTTTGAACCTTTATTTTTTGTCGCTCTACTATCAGCACGTTCATTTGCTGATATAGATGCTTTGAGCCGAGCCAAAGTCAAAGGTAAGTGTTTTATCTGCATAACAAAGACTAGGAAACTGCTTAACTGTCCTGGAGCATCCACTTTTGGAAGAAAAATAATTATTTCGTATCATAAACCCACTATATGGGTTGTCTAAAAAAGTCTATCTGCCAAAACTGAATGCTCCCAACTGTCCTTTGCCAAAAAGACACATTTTAATTACTAGGAATAAATCTGATGTCCTGTCAAAATCAATTATTTTGCAAAGGAACAATAAAAAAACTCTAGTGCAACTAACTAGAACCAAACCAGTTTTGTAAATTTAATTCAAATTTCTATATATTTTTTTACTATTAAACCCAATTTTAGTAAGATTTTTATTACTATGAATAGTTGACAAAATATGTTATTTGTGTAAAATTTATTATTTATTTTCTCTGTATACAAATAAATTTTACTACAACTTTCTTTATCTATTTTTATTATACATCATTTAATATCTATGCTTGGCATCAAAAACAGTTATTTTGATGTCATAATGCCCATTTTTGGGACATAATTATCTTTTTTGTGACGAAAATGCCATAAAAACTAAAATCAGTCACAACAACGCACCTATGGTTGCGCCGTTGCACATCTTTAACCGTTTTTATACTCTTGTTTATTCAGAATGGGGCAATTTATTTTTGTTAATTTTTTATAAGAATGGTTCATAGATACAAAAATTTAAAGGCTTTATCTTAATGCCGATTGAGTAACATTTTCCGTAATACTACGTTTAGAGAAAAAAACACTGCAAAAAATTTGCTTTCTATCACCGCGTATAGTACATTTGTTCTGAATATCCCGGTTCTGATTTTCCCACAACTAAGTGGGGTTTTTATTGAGCTTTTGCAGCTAAGTCAATCATTTTTAATCAAAAAAAGCCTGCACGATCGCAAATTCTATAGCCTGTAGTTATGTCTGCTTTGTTTCAAACGCTCTGCCATCTCTAGGGCAGAGGGGTTACTTGCCAGCCATTCCTGCGCTTCCTGTTGTAAAATCAGCGATGGCGATTCTAGCATTAGCAGACGTATGGCCACCTTTTCTAGTTTGATTCGCTCCTGGGGCAGGAAGGATAACTTTTCTATAGTGCAGTATAATTTCAGCCAATGACGTGCTTGAGCAGTTGCCTGAAGTTTCAGTCTGATTGCCTGACGGTAATCATCTGGGCTAAAGGTTTGCTGTTCAAGTGGATCATCCGCTTCTACAGGAATGGGTAGTGAATCTACACATCCTACATTTGGGTGTGTAGTAGTTGGTATAGAAACTGGTACAGAGGGTTCGGCTTCTGAGGTATGTTCACCCTCTAAAGTGTTCGATGAGGTGCTATCAACATCACTATGAGCAGTGGTTACTACGTCTGAAATACCTACAAGAGTAATTATTTCCTCATTTGATAAGTCTTGCTTATTGTCATCAAACGATTCGCTTCGGAAAGGTTGGTATAGGTTTTGCTTATGATTAAGATTTGAAATTTCTGAAGAATTAGAACTAGGATCTGAAGAATTAAAACTGGGAGAAAATTCTTGAATTTGAATTTGAGAAGATTCTTGAATTTGATTAAATTCAGCTTCTTGCGTTGCCGACGGCAACGCTTTAGCTGAACTCAAGTACAACACCTTCATATATGGGGGGAGTGTGTAAATTTTTGCTGTTTGCTCCTGTATCCCTTGTTTTGTCTGAGTTTCAGACTGCAATTCTTCTAACCACGGGTCTGGTATTTGGGAGTATTTTTCAGGAGATAAAATCGCTGTGTTACTGTCTAGAAGCTCATTTACAGGCTGTTTTGATGCGTTTTTTTCTTGATAGTCGGGATGCCATAGGGGTAGGTATATTGCTTTGTGCAGGGTTGTCTGACTTACTCCTTTGCCATACTGGGCTTTGGATGCGGCGATTATTGCTAGAGCGCGATCGCTTGTCCTTAGAGGAAATGTTAGAGTTTGTTGTAACTGTGCAACAATCGAACGAATCCGCTCTATTGTCTCTTGCTGACGTTGTTCATTAGGGTGCAGGTTGATGATTTTATTTTCATCTACTCTGCCAAATTGTTCTTTATAACTGTTTACCCGTTGCGGTGTGCCTGGGTACGGGGTGTAAAATCCTTCACAGCACCTTGCCCATTCTTTGGCTCGTTGTTCGATTTCATGTTGATGGCGGCACCAGTTTACGTAACCTGGAGATTGGCAGGCTGTGATCGCTATATGATCTACTAGTGTTTGTCCGCTTAATTGGCGAAAGACTATGCCGTAACACGCTATATCTTTGAGCAGTTCGTTGGTCTGTCCGTTTCCTGTCCATCCTTCAGAGATGCGTTGTTCTAGGTCTTGCTTCCATTGCTCGGCTGCACTGCGCTGACGGTAGGGAAATTTTATAATTTTTTTGCTGTTGGCTCGGACTAGTGCTTGGGCTAATGCTTCATAGTCTTGCCCTTTTGCTGACCAGTCGGCGGCGTTGAGGAAGTCTTCAATGTCGTCTGACCAAGGTTCTAGGCAATCATCGAGTACATAAGAGCCTGTCTGTAAGGGTAAGCGATGGGCGTTGAAGTTACTGGGGCTGCCTTTGCTGTACACTTTACAGTTGGGGAATATTTCTAGTTCTCCTCCTTTGATTTTGAAGCCTGCTGCTTCTAGGGTCTGCTGGATGGCACAAGCTAGGGTGTAGGAATGTTGTTTTTCTTCTAGAAAATAATATATATGCAGTCCGCCACTATCGCTTGATTGTATGGGTATTGGTCTGCATAAGCCGATTTCTTCTAGGCTGGCTAGTAGCTGCCGGTATTTTATTTGGCTGTTTGATGGGTGTAACTGGCTGCCTCTGTCTAGGTCTATTAGTAGGTAGTTGGTTTGTTTGGTAAACCGCAGTCCTATTAAGACATCGGGGTTTAAGTATTGTTGCCACAGGTTGCGCGGCTGTAAGGGGTAGCGGTTTTCTGTTAGCCACTGTGGGCGTTCACCACTTTTTGGGGTGGGGGCATAGATGAAGCCCCAGCCATGATGGAAGTATTCTAGAAACCTTTGTCCTAGTGGGTCTAATGGCTCTAGGGTAGGTTGTAATGCTGTGTTTGCTTTGGCTTTTGCCATTTTTCTCTCTCCGATGATGATTGGTTCATCGGAGCTACCCACACTTTTTAGGTTCGGGGTGTATCTTTCTTGGTATGGGGTGTTGGCGTAGGGTGTAATCGATAATCTTTTCCTACACCCAACATCCAATACCCTAAGCCCTTCTTGGTTCTTAAACCCTACCCCCTACCCTCTCATTTGAAGGTTCATTAGCGGTGCTTATATCAAATGTCACCAACGGCTACAAACAAAAATTTTCCAATTTGCTCAAAAATTAATTTTCTTGTAAAAATGGCTGTAATTCTTAGTCTGACGCTCTCATAGTTAGTTTTAGAGGGTTGATGCCACCTGATTCAAGTTGCACTAATTTTGCCTTTATGACCCAGACATTGCTACATTGAAATTGCTTTTAAAAAAATGTTACGGTTAGTTGTTAACCGCTAAACGTATGTCTGGCGTGTGGGCAGCTGGCCGATTTCTTTTTTTAGCTACTTGACACAACTTTCCTAGCGACTGGTGTAATCTTTGGCGCTTGCTTGTGGGTAGTAAAGAAATCAGAAATCAGCCCTCTGTATTATTTTTTTAAGAAAAAAAAGTGCAGTTTTTGATTGAAAAAATCCATTCTTCACGACGTTATCCTCTTCTGCGAGGCATCTAGCCGTCAAATCATCCCTTAATTATTTCTGGCTCAATAGCTTTTGCCAATACTCCGCTTGAATTCAGAGTGGGGATAAATTATAGCGGTAGATGCTTTTTTTACTATTTGTTCAAAAAAAAGCATAAAGTGTCCCGCCCTGTGTGCTAATATTGGCAACAGGTACGAACAGGTAAAATAGGTTAATTACGAGTGGTGAGTCCTCGTTTATCTGGAACAATTTGGTGTTTTGACCTGGCAGTCTTTATCGCACCGGAACCGTTCTAAAACGACTCACATTTATTTTGACTATCTGAATATGCTGTTTTGGTCGTTACTTCCTCCCTTGTAAAGACTAATTGCAGTTTTACGTGCAGACTTACTCTCGCTAGAGTAGCATGAAAAGCGGCTCGACCGTATAAAAACAGATTTGTCTGTCTGGTCTTGTAGGCTTACAAAGCATAAAGCGAACATTTAAACAATTACATACAAACAGCGATCGCTCCTTGGCTGGGGCGATCGCTTTTTTAAATAGCTCTCCTGAAATGTTAAGTAATTTTAAGGATATCTCACTCATGCTGCAATCAACCCATTTCTTGTATCTACGTTTTTTAAAGGCATTGAGTAATTTTGTTTTTGTTGACCTGCTTAATAGTCAGTCAGCGATCACTTATCACTAAGCCACATTCTTAACCCAGTTAATCCCTTCTCCACATCAATGAACTACTTTATACCAATTAAATCCCGTATTCGTTACTATGCCTACACAAGTAAAGCGAATACCTGAAGCTTGAACAATGTCAAATAGGGACTATGCAGTTTCTTAACCTAGTCTGCTTCCTCCCATTCAATTTCAAATAAATCTGAAACACTCTTTAGGCGAAAGTATTTACAAATTTCCTTAATTGTTCTCTCGTCTATCCTATTGACTTGATTTCTATACAGTTTTCCAACCGTACCAGGTGCTAGTCCTGTGGCTTGAGAGAGCGCTAATTGGCTAATCCCTTCTTTTTCCATTAAATTTTTTAGTTTACAGATCAATTTCATCTACCAAACTCTTTCACTTCAATATAGCAGTTAGTCAGTTAGTTAGCTAATGTATAAGCTGATCGATATTTTATCATTAAACGGATAAGATGTTTAAATACTTAAATTGCTTGCTAGCTAGTCAGCTAACTAGTTATAATCTTAATAGACGTTAAAGGAACAGTTCATAACAAAACCATAAAAACCAGGACGTGATAGGTACTTTTGAGGTAATACACCTCTGTAAGTGTCTGTATTAATAAGTAAACGAAACAATCACAACTGATATAGCTATTTGAAAAAGTTAGCAACAGCCAATAACGGCTGCTACTAGCTTTATTAGGAGATTGCAAGTGATAAATATTTACTGTGCAGATATCGGTAACTACAGCAGTATCACTGCCCTCAAAGGTGAAAAACCTCGCGTGATGCGCTCAGTCTTCCAAGATGTAACTTATACCAGCGCTAGAGATTACGACACTGACGATTCACCCTCTGTCAAACTAGATGATAAGGTTTTAGTCCTCGGAGACCGCGCTACTAAGCAGAAAAATTCACAAACCGCAGCAGAAAGGGGTAAAGACCTGCCAGAATTCTTTAAACCGTTCACTTTGGCGGGATTGCGGCAGGATTTTGATGGTGTTGTCCGCTTTCTCGTCCCAGAACATTCTCAATGGCACGAAGACACAATCAGACGGACTCTAGTTGCAGAGCATCAAATTAACGTCAACGGCACAAACTACAGACACCGAATCAAAAATGTTGAATTTTTCCTTGAGACAGATGTTGCTGTAATTAATGCTTACAGAAACGGCAAGCTTGACATGGACGGCGACACACTCGCTATTGATATCGGTGGCGGCACAACTAATTATGTCGTCATCACCCCATCCTCTGAAGTTCTCACCCGTCGCTCAATTCCCAAAGTGGGCGGTGTCTCTCTGGCTAACGACATCATCAATAGTGATTTGATGCAGAGTTACGCCAAGCGCGATAACGTTGCTTTTAAAGTGGCGAAGATGATGGACGCGATCGCTGATGGCTCTCTCACCTACGGACGCAAATATGACTTTAGCTCAGTCTTTCCAGGGTTGTTAGAAAACTGGTTTAACAACCTAATGGACAGCATCTCTACAGCTGCTAATGACTATCTTGCAGACGTTACCAACGTGATGCTGATTGGTGGATGTGCTAATTTAGTCCGTCAAAAGCTGAGTGCCAAGCAAGGCTTTTACATTCCTGCTAATCCACAGTTATCAAATATTCAAGCACTGTTGGCTATGTGAAATGCAAGTACGTTTAGCGGCTCAAGTCGCCAGCAAAGTTGAAGGAGTCCGTCTTTCACTTAACTATTCCAAACTGAGTGACACTGTAAATCTGCTATTGGACGCAATCAAACATCAATGGCATCTGAATCTGTCATCCTTGCCCCAAACTGGGACAATTAACCCCAAAGTCAGACTAGATGAACGTCATCAAGCCTGGGTGTCTCAATATGCAACCGAGAGGGGAATTAGCGTCACATCTGCCACAAATCTCTTGATTAGTGAATATCTAGCAGGCAATACGATGAATGTTTTGCCTCAGATTCCAAAAATTGAAACAGAAAATCTTGCATTAACTCCACAAATCTCTCCACGAGAACAAACGACCGAAAAACTGAAAGGTCAGCTATTAGTTAGGAGTCTTAAGTTATGAATCAGACCCGTGTAGTCTTGGACGAGAAGCACATACCTAAAGCCAAGGAAATCATTGAGCAAACAGGAATTAATACATATTCACAACTATTTACCATCCTGTTGGTGAACTACGGTGACACTCTTGTTCGTTCGTTAAGAGGTGGGAGTGAAAACTAATGCAAAATCTCACTCGCATCCATGATTCAACATTATTGACTCAATCGGGCGTTTATCAAATAGATAGAACTTTGTACCGATATCTAGAAAAAACAGGCACAGTCAAAGCACCACAGTATATCTTCCGTCCTCTTTCTGGAGAGAAGAAGAAGGCGGATATCAAGCTGAATCAGAAAGCTTTAACTACCCGTTGTTATGCCGTAGAAGGCTTATCTACAAACAGTTCTGTAGTCAATCAAGAATCACAACAATTGTCCTTATTTTGAGGTGAATATGAGTCGGCAATCATTACCCCAATTGATTGTACAAGCCCAACAATTGCTCACACAAATTCCTCAACATCCACAATACAAAGCTTTGCAATTTGATTGTGATATCACTCTGGGTGATTTAGTCAGTTTTTCAATACCTTGCAATCTGAATGTCAAATCAAAGGCGATTCGCATCCACTAACGCCAATCAGTAATGCGAATCGCCTGCCAACAGCATCAGGTATCAATATAATGGATTTTACAAGATGAGCGACAACATCTTCTTTGCAGCCCTGAACGCGCTAACCCTGAATGGATGCGCCCCGGAACTGGCACACTCAGCCGCCTCCATTGTGGCTAATGATGATCCCTCGAAACCAGATTTAGGCAGAACCACTGAAGATCAGCAGATTATTCAAGAGACGCTGCCATATTTGCAGAATCAGACTTGGGACTCAACAGGAGCTTATGACAGCTATCAGACTATTGATGATACACCGCATCCACTGGCTCACGGGCAGTTTTTGGCTAATTTAGGTGGGTTAGTCCCTGACAATCTGATTTTTGCACTGGCAGAAGGTGAGGATTACCCGTTTCAGGTAATGCAGGAATTGGGCATTGGCGAGAATGTGATTGAACGTGCTGAATCCATCCAATCCAGACTGGGTGAAATGAATTATTGGGGTGAAGAGGCATGAAAGCTTTGATTACATTGTTGATGCGAATCTTACCAGATGAGTTGGTAGAAGAAATCAATGCTGTCAGCCTGGATGAGTTGGATAAACGAGGTTTAATTATTTGGGCAGAGGAGCAAACATGAGCAAAACAGTAAAACTCAAGCTGGATGCACCCGTCACATACGCTGCTTTACAGTCCCTAACGAACATCAGCCAAGAAACCATATTCCAAGCACTTGACGGCAACCAGACAGCCGCCGCAGAGGTGGCTGATTTCCGAATTAAACAAACTCAACGCGCCCAAAATGCCAAGGCGGTATTCGGTAACTTAAACCAAGGGTTGCAGGCAACTGAAGCTGTTATGGCAGAAGAAACCCAGTTTCTCACCGCCGCAGGTACAAGCATCAACAAAATGGCTGATGGTTGGTCAAAGGTCAGAGTCAGCGATGTGCGTTTGGGCTATGGTCTACAGGAAAAAGTTATTGCATCTGACAACCAGCTAGCCCAAGAACAGTTTCGGCACGGACGGACGCTCAACCTGCTTGGTGAATCGCACCGTGCCGCCCTCAGAGTCATTGAGATTGACGCTACCAAAGCACAATCTCAGGTTTGGCAGCAGGTAAAGGACAAACAGCAAGGACTTTCACCCGCAGACAGAGCTAAAGAAACACTAAAAGACATCCACAGACATGGTTCTAACGCTATGCGAGGAGTAAAAGGTTTCTTTAGACGGTTGATTGACTAACAAGTAAATTCCCAGGGTTCACCCCTGGGGATAACTCTTTACAAGGTTTGGCCAATGCTAACCAAAAATCAGAAAACGCCTATTTATTTTGATGCTCTTATTGTTGACGATTCGCCTACCTCCGTAACTGGCGATGAATACGATAGTGAACAGGTACAACAGGCGATCGCAGAAATTGACAGTTCTATCACTATATTTCGTGGTATTGCCCAAGGTGCAGTTTTAGCAGGTTTTCAACTCACGTCAACGCAATCTCTGTATCTGGCTGGCAGTGTGGGGCTGTTCCCCGCCGTTATTGCTGGCTTACCAGTGGGTGCTTCTTTCGCTGCCACCCTCTGCTACTTGCGCTTTGAAAATAGTCTGATTCCCAAGATTACCAATCGTCAAAAGTTGGCTATTGGTGTGACTCGCACCGCGATGCTGGCTGCTAGTTCGAGTAAGCTAACCGGGGATGCCCAACAGATGGACTTTGTAGCCCGTGGCAGTTTCCAAGTATTTACTCAGCAGGTGAGAGAGTTTGAAGGTATTCAGCAACCTAGTCAAAATCATTTTGGCTTCTTGCTGGGCTTTTCCGTATGTGCAGCTATTACATTGTACTTATTTTTACGGAAAAAGACATAATGAAAGATGTTAAACCAACAGAACTAAATCAGCGCTCCTACAGCCTGCCACCGCGTTTAGGCTTGGCTGTCAAACTGTCTGTGGCAAGTGCTGTAGTTTGTGGCATAGCTGCCCATATCGGCGATGGCATAGCTAAAAAAGACATCTGTTTCTACCCAAAATCAGCCAGAATCCACGATGCACCCATTCAAGCTGGTGAGGGCAACCCAGAAGAACTATTGCTGGGTAAAAAGTATTGTCGCTATGAACAGCGATCGCAAATACCACAACCCTACCTGAAGGCTAATCAGTACCGGACAAGCAACCCAAACTTTAACCCTTGGGCATTCCTCCAGCATGAAAGCTTGTACGTGTTCCGCGAACTGCCAGCCGACAACCCATTTAAGATTCATTTGGGTATTGCAGCGATCGTGTTCGGGGGGATAGGGTTATGGGCAACCAGTAAGACACAGGATTATCTAGCAGATATCAGACCTCATTACCGAGCTACCAAACAGTTTGAAGGTATTAGAGCATCTTACAGTGTAAAACTTGGTGAGCAACTGTTAAACCTCTCTGGTAACGAACTGCTGAAATACTTGCGTGGCATCAAAATTGCAGAAGCCAGACAGCAGTTTATGGCCAACATTACCCCACAACAGCAGACAGCCCTACTCATGGCTATGTCGGCTGATGATTATTACGAATTTGGTCACTTGTTAGATGGGGGGCAGAGCTTTGAGAAATTTGAGCCACAGCAACAGCCAGCCGCACAATTACCACATGGCACACCCGGAACTGTACAAGAACAAGTACAACAGTCAACATTTGCACCTCAACCAGTGTCAACAGGCGATTATCTTCACCCATCAGAGACTGAAGCACTAACAACATTGCAAACCATAGCCCGTTCTGATGGTTCTACTGCCTTAGTTGCTGCCCCTGGCTCAGGGAAATCCGTTACCCTTGATTACCTGATTCAAAGGATTCTGGATGATGACGACAGTGCTGATATTTGGGTAATCAGTGCGAAAAATGATAGCTTTTGCGGTTTACGGGACAAAGGTAGAGTAATTGTCTTTGATCAGGAGCAACCAGAATCAGCTAAACGCACAATTGATCGCTTTTACGACTCCTACAAACAACGTAAGCAGTTACCCGAACATAAGCGCGAATCATTACCACCGCTAATTCTGATTTTGGATGATTGGTTAGTTATCGCTGACCAACTCAGTAAAGCTTTCTCGGACTGGAACTATGGAGGTAAATTACTAGATGTCTTACTGATTGGCAGAGAGTTTAACACCAAATTTTTTGCCTCCCTCCAGTCTTTTAATTTGGCTGCATTGGGTATTGAAAAGATGGATTCTCAAACTCGTCTCTGCCTAAATTTACTGTTGTTAGGTAACAGGTACATCAAAAATGGTAGAGAACAGGAATCTTATGGGGTGCTGGAGTTGATTTTAAATAGGGGTGACATTATCCCTGGTAAGCAAGAAAGAGAAGAGATTAAATCTAGATACCTTCAGATCAAACCCATATCCTATAAAAATTTACGTCCCATATTGATTGCTTCTCTGGGTGGTTTTGTTGTGGCACTGATGCCTAAATTCTCAAAACAGTCTAATCCTGTTGCTGATGAAAAAACTTATCTCGATAGAGTTTTCGACTTAGAATTTGATTTGAATAATAGCAGTCAAGTATCAAAACATCAACAGCAAGTAAGTGAAGTAGCCAGCAAAGTTTTAGAATACTTCCAAAATGTGAAAAATAAAGCCCCAAAGACATTACGTGATTTGAAGAAAGCTGACAGACTCACCAGCTACTCAGAACAAGAATTAATTGCTAGTTTAAAGGAATTAATTCAATTTGAGAAGCTCAACACTGGTGAAAATAATACTTATTTCTTACCTGATTGGTAAAGTATCTGCCGTAGTGCCGTAAATTTTAGAGACTGCACCCAAGTAGTTTATTGTTTTTGTACGGCATACGCTCAAATTACGGCAATCCTGATGCTGAAAGCATCTTAGCCTACGGCATAGTTACGGAACATTGGACACTTACGGCAGATATCCAGCATTAATTAGTTTTAGATAACATTCATATTTATACACCTTACTCTCTGTGCATATTACTATATTTAATCGTTAAAAATGGTCAATCAATTTCATTAAATGAGGCATCAAATATGACAGTTTTTCTACAATTACGAAAAAATAACTTTCCTGCAATTGAAAGCCTAGCTCAAAATTTAAAATCCACACTTCAAGAAGTAGCAAGACTGGAGAAAGATAACAAATATTTATTTTTACAAGCTGAAGCGACAATGGTTTACAGTCTTGTAAAAAATGCTGCTAGCTCAATCAATCATTTAGTACGTATAAATTTAGATAATGAAAAAGCTATTGCATTAATAAAAACTGTAGCTAATTATCTACATACTGCCTATATTCGAGTCTGCAAATATACTGGTTATATTGCACACAAACTAAAACAGCTATTGCATGAAGCATTTAATCTGTTACCTTCGGGTATGACATTACAGCCTGAACTTTTTGCACCCAATGAAATCAATCCTGTTAGAGAAAATAAAACTCCCATTCTTGATGTTATTGCCAAATGGTTTAAAGATAATGCTCAACGCTGGGCTTTTCAACAGCAACAAAAGTTAGACAAACAGTATTTCGATTACATCACCAACGGGAAACAAAAATCCCCGGTTGCAGTGCAGTTATGTCTTGATTTAGAAAGTGTTACTCTTGCCTACCCTGTTGATTCACCTCAAGTCGTTGCTCAAAAACTTGCTGCTTTAGGCGATGTGGAATTGGAAGTAGAGAGTGAAACTACACCTGACAGTTCTTGGACTAGAGGAGATCGGCTAAAAAGCGGTGGCTGTTCTGGGACGATCGCCGACGTTAAGGGTAATAAAGCCAAAATAGATTGGGACAACGGATATTCAGAAGTTTATACCTTCTTTCAAATACACCTTTACGGCTATCAAAAGCTAAAAGCACCGAAAAATCATACTTTAACTATCGACAATATCAAAAATTTAACGCTACGGGCTGCGCGAAAACTTGCCAGTGAGTTGGGACTGCCTCAAAAAATAAATGGGCAGGATTTGAAAAAGGAGGCGCTGATTGCTTCTCTACTAAACTGGCGGCAGCAGCAAGCTTATCAGTTTTGAGGAGAGCCAAGTTCAAGAATTGGGAGTAGAGCAGGTGGCGCTAGCACAGTGTCAGGGGCGGGCTGCACGAGTATTGACTACTTCATTGGGACTTCCGAAGAATAAATTGTCCCAAATAATAAAATAGACCTATCTTTTTCTATGTTCAGTCAGATACCAATTAGACAGCTAAGGTTAAATTCTCATCAAAGGACGGTAGTCCCCATACAAGTTAAACCCAGCCCAAAACAGAGGGTTAGCAGTTTCAGCGCTACAATTTGGCAAGCGACATTCGAGACAATCTAATTGTGTCCGACGCAAGGCTTCATCCCGCGGAAAGTTATCTAAGTAATTATAAAATCTCGCCATAAATGATACCGCAACATTATCGTCTATTTGCCACAGACATCCTAAAATACTTTGAGTCCCAGCTCGCCAGAGAGTTTCTGGTAAGCTGATAATCCAGCGTCTGGGAAGAATAAAGTGGTCTGCTGACCAACAGGAAGAGAGGGTTGCATGACGTAATTTGGTTAAATCGATTTCGGAGAGTTCCCTGAGACTGAGAATTTCCTGTTCTCGTGAGTCGGAAATCAATACCAATCCAGAACTATCGGGTTGATTTGGCTCAAAAGTTCCATGACAAGCTATGTGGAGTAAGCTTGCTTTGGATATGGTTTCTATAATTGCAGCTTTGTGAGCATCATTATTTTCTAACTGCAAATAGTTAATTTGATGAGAGTGTAACCATTCATTGATGTGCTGGAGTTCTGCTCTGACTCCACCTAAGCTAGAAAAGTTTTTATTACCCTTGGAAATACCAATAACAAGCGCTTGTTTTTTCAAGGGTATGGTTCGTTTAGGTTTGATTGGTTTATTTTTAGATTCATATGCGATCGCCAAAGCATAATGTTCGATTAAATACTTGCCTTTGTAAATAACAGAGGCAAAGGGGAATCCATGTAAAATGTCGTCAGGTACTATTGTTAATGCTTGAATATGTTTGGGTATGCCATCCAGTATTTTAGGCAGTTGTAAAATGTCTGCAAGGTTATCGGTAATTTTTTGCCCAACTGCGTTTGCGGATGTCATTTGTTGCTCGTAATCGTTATTACCAGCTAAATTAAAATCTCGACCATCATTAATTATATCGATGTTTTGATACCAGCGTTTAACGACATTACGTACTGCTAAACGGGTGGTGGAAATGACTTCAAAATCAAATAAAAATCGACTTGTTTTGACTATTAAAACACAATCGGGCAAAATCAGAAATGAAAGGGTGACTCGATTTTTGGGGTGAGTGAAGATACGCAGTAAAAGTGAACTTGGGGGTAGAAATTGCACTTGAGTGCGATCGCCTTTAATTGTGCGTTTGGCTAAAGCATCTTTATAGCGATCGATATGTTCAACTAAAGCATTTAGCTTTTGCATTAATTGTAAGTGTAGCCAAGGACGTAGGAAAAAATTACAGGACTTACGCAAGATGTGACCAAAAACCTTATTCTTCCGTAGTAATAATTCATGAATTATCTTTACTTTCGTTATCTTTTGCGTAAGTCCTGAATTAGTTGTGCTGAGTTTTCGTTGCAAGTCTTGTAGCTGGTTTATTTTTCCTTTAATATATTCCTCATCTGCTGTCCATTTGTTGAGCAGGTATGCAACCTGGTCAGAAGGAGACAGAGATTCAGTTAATTCGTCAAGCAAATTTTGAGTTTCTTGAGCCAGAATATCTCGCGAATTTTGAGAGTATTTTAACCTCGACCAACACCAACCTAAAATTATATTTACTTGCCATAATTCAGATTTCAAACCTAAATATTTGAGTCTGGGGCGTAACTCATCCAATATTAAACTTGCCATTTGAATACTTTGAAAGTCATTATTTTGAGTTCCTTGATAATAAGCTAGTATTCCCTCTAAGATTTGGATATTGACTTGAATTAATTTTGAGTCAGATAAACTAAAAGCTTCTTTAATAGCAGTAAAGATAATATTTGCTCTAGACAAATCAAAGCGGCTTAGTAACCAATGAAATAAGAGTACACGATATTCAAATAAAGCCAGATAATTTGATGATTGAAAAATAAAAAATTGTTTCTCTTGTTCGTTTAGAGAATTAAGAGTTTCATTTTGCTGTCTTTGGCGCATATACCACACAGAAAGACTGACTGGACTATCGCTCACCAAAGTTTGACCTCTAGCATCAGCTATTTGAAGTAACAAATGAATCCGTTTTGTAAATTCTGCTTCTCCTGCACTAGCTTGAGCATGGTCTAATGCACTTAGCAAATAAATTTTGGCTTGACTGATTTGATTTAAGGAAATTAATACTTGAGCGAGGTTAAGTGTTGCTTGTAAAATAGTATTTGGTAAACGAAGTCGATAAGCAATTAGTTCAACACGCTGAAATTTCTCAAGTGCTTGTCCAAATTGTCCGCGAAGTAAATTAAGTTTGGCAGAAAGTTCTAGCCAACGAACTAAAGCTTCTGGTTGTTGCTCATCATCAAACTCAATTATGAGACTGTCTAAATGAGCTTGAGTTGTTTCTAGTTCTCCTTTTTCTAAATAAGCACTGACAATGGTAAATTTTATCGGTAAAGCATTTAAGCGAGCCAGCAAGAGAGTACTTTCTCCAGTATAGAATAAGCCTCGCTTTAAAGTAATTAAAGCATTATTATATTGACCATTAGCACATAACAATCTGCCCATTGCAAGGTATAATTGTGCAAATAAAATGGTTTGATCGTCTCTATTAACTTGTTTCCATTTACAAGTTGTTTCCCAATATTCTAATCCAGATGCAGAAATATCAATACTTTCAATATTGCCTATTTCGGGAGTAAGCGATCGCACTAAGATATCAGCTTGATGTAAAGAGCCTCTATCTAGTACCAAGTTGATGCGCTTGAGCAAGGTAAAGTAAGCTAGAGGGTAATTTTGAGCTTGATGATATAGAGTAATTAACCCATGAAGTAAATCATCAGCTACTTGGAAATGACCAAACAGTACTGCAAGGTCAGCAAATGATTGAATTACTATTGTATCTGAAGCAGTAAAAGCTGAAGTTTTAGATAAACGTTGAAAGAGAATGTTTGCATAAATATCATAAGCGTTTAAAAAATTACCTCGCATCCGCTCATTTTCTGCTGTGAGGTATGCAGCTTGAATATTATCAAAAGAATTAAAATCTAGATTAAGCATTAAATTTAAGTTATTGATTATGAATTGTATCCAAAAGTAAGTATTTATACAAAATCATCATTATTGAAAAAAGCATTTAAAAAGCATTTAGATAAGGAAATGTTGGTGTCACAAATTAATTATCTAAATGCTTTCCTTTATTCCGCTAAAACTCTATATACTAAGCTGCGTCCGACGACACAAACATGAAGTATACTTTAGTACCAGGATCAGATTTTTTCCCACATTGATCGTCTTGCTGTTTTTCCTCTTGTTGAGTTACTTGTTTATTTTTAGCATTACATTCTTCTGTTATTGTATTAGGTTTCCAGAACAAACCTGGATGTAGCTTATACTGTCGATCGGGAGTATTAGATAATGAATTTGTTTCTTCAACAAACCCAAGATTTTTTAAACTAATATCTCCAATATCACCATCTTGTAACTGGTAAACTTTTGTCTTACTAGGAATCAATGAAACACTTGACTCTATCGGTTGATTCCAGTCTATATTGTTAAAACCTGGATGGTCTTGGATATATATCAAAGCATCATCTTTTTTAATCCCCTTAAATTGGCTCGTAGGCTTGGGATTATTCAGTAAGATATTAATCTCATCGTACAAAATCTTTTTACTTTGTAGAGCATCTAATTGTGAGCCATCAAATTTGCTGTATATAGCATTGAGTCTATCGCGTTTTACAGCTACTATCGCTTTCCGGAACATTAAATCGGGTTGCTTACCGTAAATGTTGATTAAGTCATCTATTTGCTGTGCAGCTTTAGCCGTTTTATTGTTAACAATTAGGTCATCTATGTAGTTGAGCTTTTTGGGTAAATCTTTCAGATGTTTGGCGTTGACAGTTGTTTTTAGAGGGATTACATCTGCTTGAGATGATTTTATTGTCTTGAGATTTTTCTGATTTAATTGTTTGACCTGATTATCATCTAACCAAGCTAAGAAGTAGCTGCGTTCTCCTCCATAACTGGGCGAACCGGGACCACCTGGGTTTCCAGTACCACCTGAATTACCAATAGTATTGAGAGGCTTTTTAGGGTCTGGCGCACTTGCTACATGGGAATTCCAGCCAGGAGGAATATTAGGAGGACTACCACCTCCATCTTCTGCTAAACGTAGCCAACTTTTGGAATCTGTGGTTTTAACATAATAAACAGAATCATCTTGTAAAATTGAATCGACCATTGGATGCGAAACTAAAAAGTCTTGTGTTTTTTGCCTTGACATACTTAGTTCTAATACCAGAGAATTTCCCATATCTATATCACGACTCTTCCAACCAACAGTAAAACCGTTTTCTGTTTTGTTTGCGTTTAAACTTCCAAAATTGGTTTGATCTGCTGTTATGTCAATATTAATGCTGTCATCTGTGCGGGAAACTTTACGCGTAATAGAGTCTACATTTTCTAGCTCAATGTCTGGACTATGGAATCTTAATCCTTTTTCTGGATTTATTGTAGTTGATGGTTGAGATTTATCAAATCTAAGTACATATTTTGTCCCGTCTTTATAGCTTCCTGTTTTCGCTAAGTCTTCTGCATTTGGAAAGCTTCTGAAAGTAAGAGTATTATCCTCTAAAATTACGCTATTATAGTCTATGTTTGGACGCTGGCTCAACTTACTGATATCATCAGCATTTTTTGGTAGAGAATGATGTTTACTGACTAAATCTTCAGACGCTAATGAAACTCCGCCATATTTATAACGTTTATTCCCAAATCTTTCATGCTCTTTTGAGAACAGTACAGGCATTGTCTCTGTGTCGAAGCCTTTTTGTTCCCCAGGCTTAAAAAAGCATATAGGATTAGGATGTCTAATTTCAGATTGCTTGTTGCAGGTTTTTTCATCCCATTTTTTAAATTTAAGTTGCTCCTTATTGGCTTTCACCCAGTCAGGAAACCAATATGTATCCTCAAACTGGACATTTTCTAAAAATCCTAAAATATTTCCTCTATTTGATTCATTTAGCCAGCTAATGACGAGACTCCACTTCATTATTTCGTTGAGCTTTTCATATTGTGGCTCATAGCGGGCTATTTCCTCATAATTTCCATTCCACCAGTTGATAAAAATTGCATCAACAACTGTAGGAGGCTCTTCTTTTTTAGATTTTGAAGAGTCTAAAAAATCTGAAGAGTCTGAAGAACGAGAAGATACCTTGGTTGCTTTACGCGCAAAGATTATGTTATCTCGATTTACTTTCTGGAATCCTTTGTCATCTGGCTCAAACCATGTTCTAGTACTCGATTTTTTCTGCAACTCTTTTTTATATATTGGCGAGACAGTTATATCGATTTTAGGCTGAAATCCTTCGATATATTCTTGGGGAGTAGATCCAGCATAGTCAAATCCCCAAAGTTTAGCTAACAAGTCTGTATAAAACAGAGTCATGCCAACTTCTGTTCCTTTTAAATCACCAATATAATTTGCATATTGGAAAAGTTGCGATCTTGGTGTATTCAAAAAATCATCAATTTTTTTCAGTCTATTTTCAATTTTTTGATAAAATTTCTCCTTTAATTTATTAATTTTTAAAGCTTTAAATTCTTGCTCTTTTTGTTGTGCTTTAGTCTCCCATACTTGTTTGAGTTGTTCATCTGATTTACCTAATTGTAGTTCTTTTTCAATTTCTACTTGTAACTGTTGATAAAACCGTTCCTTTTCTTCTTTAAGTTCTTTCTCTAATTGAGCCAAATAAGGTTTTTCTTTCTCGAATTCAGCTTTATACAATTCGCCCTTAAGAGCATCATAATTTTTTTCGGATTCTAAATAGGTTTTGATTTTTTTGACTATTCTTTCATAAGATTCTGTATTTGTTTGTAACAGATCCTGCTCTACTTCTTGAATATCCTTATTGGAAATTAAAGGTTTACCATTCAAAAGAATTGATTGTATTTCTGGCTTGGCTTCCTTGAAACTCTTCAAAAGACTTTGATAGTTCACACCCCAATCTAAAGAAAATCCACTTCCATTCGGTATATTTCTTTTTTCTAGTTCTCTCTGGAACCTTTTATTTAGTTCCTCTGGTGAATCTGATGAGTCTACCGAATCTAAGTTGAGTAATTCTTTTGTTATGACATCTACTTCTTTTGGTTTCTGTGTCAGATCAGACCAAGTTTTTTCAATATCTTCACGTCTTTTTTTCTCTGATTTCCAGATAACCGCAACATCTTCTACTCTAATATTTTGATAAGAATGACCAAATATTTTTCGTCCACCAATAGTCACATTAGAACCATTGACACGAGCAAAAGTAATATCATCGACTTTTTGCATGAAATTTTCAAAGTCTTTGAGATTCGTAATGGTCGTTTCATGATAACCATACTTTTCATCAGTAAATAACTTGTGAGCATCGATTTTTTCTGTACGACTTAGCAAAGCATATTGCTTATTTACATCTATGTCGTAGTCAAATACTTGCATTACATTGGGAATTTCCCCAACATTTTGACGGTGCTTATCCGCAATATGAGTTAAAAAATCAATACGTTCTTCTTTTGTTATCTCTCTTGGAACTTGTTTGTCATTCTCCTTTATCTTTTTAGGTATTAATGCTGCAACAGTCCCATTTCCAACATACAGTGAACGAGTATCCCCATACTCGAAGTTTGAAACTGGTGTCATGTAACCATTACGAATTGGGGAAAAATCATATAAACTTTTGTTGATTGTATTTGCTTCAAAATCGCGATCGGATACAACTGTGAAAAGTAACCAATCCAGAAACTGACCTTTTTGTTCTTTTGTGTTCAGTCGCTTAAAGCTATCATCATCGGGACGAAAGTCAATAACTTTTTGTTGATTTAATGGAAAGTCGTTGAAAGCAATTGCTTTAGGTAATTGAGAAAAATAAAAATAAAAGATAATAGACAAAGCAACTGCCATTACTATAGATACGAATCTAACAACTTTGTTTCTCATGAATATCTATCTCCTTAGTGATAAGTATTAAATGATTTATATCTTTCTTGATTTTGCTTTGCTGAAATAGTCAGAAAATTGAATTGTTGTTATCCAGTGGAAAACATTAGTACCTCTTGAATTATTTACTATGCTTATAATGGAAAAATAAACTGATAGGTAATAAGAGTCAGCCGAAATTATCTAGGTCTAGTACCTCGGAAATATATTACAAAAATTAAGTATTCCATTTGTTCATCTAAAGGAACTTCGTTGTACAAATATTATGTTGCTCCAAATATTTATTCGCATGTAGAATATTTAATCTTGATAGAAGCTTTATGCAATTTTTATGAAAAAACATTAATATATTTTATTTTTTGTAATGCTAACTGGTTCATCAAAATATAGTAAGTATTCTGATGCCTTTTGTTTATCTTGTTTTCCTCTCTGAATTATTATCCAACTTCCAATTCCAAATAACGTCAAAATAAAAACAACAGAAATAGCTACCATCAATTGCGAAGACTTGAATTTCCTCGAATCAGTGGATATATCATTTGTCGGCGGCGATTGTGAACTTTGATTGCAGATTTGACTGTCAGGAATTTGTAAATTAATATGTCTGGGTATTGTAGTAACAATCAAAATTTCATTAGTTGCCCAATCATCCAATATTTGAGGCTGTTCGGGTTCATCTGGATAAGGTGCGATCGCACGCTTTTGCATTTGTTGAATCAGACAATCGCCTTCTCCAACATTATTAGAGCTAGCAGAACGTATATTGAGGTTTTCAATCTTATCTTGTACTAATAAATTACCATCAAACTCACTCGTACTCAAAATCAATTTCAGAATATCTTTATATTCCCTAACTCCACGTCGCTGAAAATTTCCTGGGATAGATATCGGGATATATTCCCCTTCTAAAACCCATATTTCTTGTCCCGGTTCCAGCCAAATTCCAGTACAACCCCCAGTAAAAGGAATTACTTTTATGGCAAAAAGTTCCGTTAAGTTTAGTAAAACACAGTAAAGTTTTATATGACTTGTATTAATTAATTTAACTTGTATTGCCGGAGGTTGTAATCTCCCATCTGTGATTTGATATGTCAAAGAAAGTTGATAATTTTGAGTTTCAAAAGTTTCTACATGTTGGGGATAAAACTCTATTTTTACCGCATTAGCTGGAATCAAACTATTTGCAGGACTAGTAATAGAAGCAATATTTCTCCACCGTGCAATATGTTCTAAAATATAAATTGTTCGGAATGCACTCTCCAGAGTAAAACCAGAAATCGGAAATATTAACTGACGATTATCGCTAGCATGAATAATCTGATATTCATCATTGATAGCTTTGAGGTGAAAATCAGCTTCTTGGGAATTATCTACTTCACAAATATAAAGCGAAGCATTTTCACCAAAACTAGCTGTTTGCACAGCTTGATGTGCAAAACTAACTCCAGACGTATCCCCTGTAATATAAACCTTTAAAGAAGATAGTGGCAGATAAGTAATCGCTGCTTTATAAATTAACTCTGGGTTTAATTCTTCTCTTTCCCCAGATATATTAATTATGCTTGATTGGGGGAAAACTTTTATAATTTCAGCCACGGCGATTGCATTTGTTAATTGACTAATATCTTCTAAACCTATGGGGAAAATTGCTAATATTGTCTTTTGATTTCCGTGAGGAGAGAGAATACCATGAACAGCACCAACGTCAATAATCCAACCATTACTTCCGTTATACATAACAGTAAAGTAAGTTTGTCTTCTAGTAATTGTCCCACCTAAAAAAGGTTGGTCTAAATAGCTAGTGCTTGTCGTTAAAATTTGTGGTGATTGATTTGCATAAAAACTCTGCACTAAAATATTAGAGCGTTTCAATAAATCGCGATAACTTAAATTACTATTTCTTTGTATACTATCAAGTAAAAAGTAGGAGAAAATTCCTCTTTGTTGGTATTGATGTTCTCTAGCTAACTCATTATCTCGACAAGCTGCTAGTAATATATATTCCCCTCTAGGTAAAGAAAATCTATTAGACGCAGAAAGTAAACTATTTCTTTCTTCATTTGAAAATATAAAGCTGGAAAATGGTCTTTCTTGCAATTCTGTATTAACTGTGCGTATACCTGTATATTCAACCAAAGATACATGATTTTGGTTTCGCGTTCCTCCACCAGAATGACAACAATCCAAAATCACAACAAAATGAGGATGATTTTGAGAAACCTCTGCAATTAATTTCGCAAGTTCTTTATCAGCCAAATCCCAAATACCATCTGTACGACTATCCCAACAAACCAAAGTTTCATTCAAATGGTCTGGTTCTAAATGCCAAAATTCCTTACCAGCATATTCCTGAGAACCATGTGCGCTAAAGTAAAATAATGCTACATCATTATTTCTAGCTTGACACAAATGTTCGCGGAAACCATCAATAATTGCTTGACGAGTTGCTTGTTCGTCAATCAGTTTTTTAATATGTAATTTTTCCCCATTCGTTGCTAAATGCCTTTTTAAAAATTCATCTAGCGCAGTGACATCATTCACGCAACCTCTTAAGGGAGGAATCATAGAAGATTTATAATTATTAATCCCAACTGCTAAAACATAAATATTCCGAACCATCATCTTATCTCCGTTTATCAGTCTTACATCAAAACTAATTTGTTTGTATTGGTAATATTGGCACAGACATTATTGCCAGATGTGAAATATTAAAGTTAATAACTTAACTAAATAATAAAATGTTCGATGATATTATCTTCTCCCAGGCTAATTTTTAAACTAAACTTATCTCCCAGATTTCCCTTGAATCTAAGTTGTAACCAGTTACTTGCTTTGGATTGTTTTTCAAGTTGAGGAATTGATTTATCTGACTCATCTAGTAATGCTATCTTGATCCCATCTAGTAAAAATATTGATTCACTAGCGGGATAAAGTCGTAGAACAATCTCAACTTCATCTTGACTGACTCGTGTTTGACGCAGTATTAGCAAAACTCGTTCTGAGGAATGTTGTAGATATATAAATTTTGCAGCACCAGATTCTCTTTTTTCTATTTCATTGGCAGAAGAAATATCTTGGGAAATAGCTAAATCTTTCGCAGATGCTAATTCTGCTTCCCATCCATCATCTAATAACCCTTCAAACCATTTGCTTAATTTCACTATTCCTGCGCTGATTTGATTAACAGCAACTTCTTCAACCATATCAACTTTATTAGTTGATATTTCTGAAACTAATTCTACTGGTGGTAATTTGTGTAGGTAAATCAAGAAATCTCGCAGAGAATTTAATTTAGTTAAAGGTAATCTCTCATTTTCAACAGATTCGACAAAGCCTAATATTCTTGCTTGTCTATTACCTTCATCAATTTCTACCACCATATAACCAATACGTTCTGATAAAACTTCAGATGGTATTTCGCAAAACTCTTCTTTTGGAAGTACGGGACGACATTCTAGTAAACCGTTATCTTTAATAAACAAACTAGCTGTATTCATTAAAGATGACATAATATTATCTAAACCATGACTTTTGCTTGCTTCTGTTTTTATACCTACACACTGACAGTAAAAGTCAACAGCCAATATCGCTAAAGTATTGAGATAAACTGCACGCGATTTTTGTTTATTTTGTTGTTGCTGACTGAAATTTTCAGCAATTTGAAACATTTTGCCATCAATGGGTATTATAAAAGCCAAATGATTAGAATTCATTACTGTTTCTCCTGACTTGTTTTGCAATCTATTCAGATCAATAATTTTCATTATTGACCTAATTAACTTAATCCCATAAGTATTTTCGGAAATAAGGTTCAAATTCTTTACAACAGCGACTATAAAATGAGTGAATAGAACCATGAGTTCTTTCAGAATTTAACTCTTGATTAATTTCTTTCCATGATTTGTTTTCATACTTTTTGAGCAAAATAGCTTGGAAGCTTGCTTTGGGGTTTTTGTTAAACAACTTGCCTGCTAATAATCCTTCTGGGTCTTCTTTAATAAATTCCATCAATTTTTCAGATGGAAGAGGATTCATATTAGGAGGTTGGTAACTTTCAATAATATCTACTTGATATTCATCTCCATCTTGATTTTCTGTTTCATATTTATATCTAACTTTTTCATCCCAATTCAGCCAATGAAAAACATTATTTTTGCGTTTATTGAATAAAAACATCACCCAAGCCATCACTGGTTTATTAGAGTTATATTTCTTTATATTTTGAAATATATACATCATAATATTTTGCAGTGTTTCTTCATAAATATATTCTGATAAACCAATATTGCTTGGTTTTGGTAACTCAATTTTTATTCGCTCCATTAATAGAGTCATTAGTTCTGTCAGCGCCATTTGTTTGTCTAACAATGCTTGTTGTCTTACTTCAAAACTAAGCGAATTATCCTCAGCTTGTATCCCTGCTTGTTGAGCTTTTACAGCTAGTTCTTCTAGAGAAGAAAAAGATTTCCCCATAGCAAAATACTCCTGCGTGCGTTCCTGTTATCTCTGTTTCTGTATATTTGGCTATTCTTGTAATCACTGTTTACAAAAATTTGCATAAGGAGTGGGTTTTTAGCGATCGCTAATCATGAGATGCTCGAAACAGAAGAACCTTTTCTCCTCCTCTTTCGCGCTCCCATATCACTCTCCATAACAAGAGTGAGTTTTTATGCATTTTCCGTAAAATTATTTTTTATTGAAAAATACTCTACTAGATAGATGCATTAATGTAAAATCGCCCAAAATTAGCGGTGCTAATCTGGGTAAGGAAAGTAAACTGAGATTTTTTCTCACGAACAAGTTGCAACAATCGCAACGGTTAGAGAACGCTGCTGAGGAGTCTTCAGGGTAAATTGGTATTGAGCCTAGAGGCACAATTTTCACGTCGCGCATCTCGGCTCAATACCAACAAACAGCGATCGCCTTCTTTGTACTGAGCTTGTCGTCACTTCGATATAGGCTATAAAATCCAGTCAGCTTGGAATTATATTTTCCAGGCGCAACAACCATTGGTGAAAATGCCGACATTCCTGGCGTATTGTATCCAGTCCGATATCGATCGCCAGCAGGGAACCATGTAGTGCTTTGTCGTAGCCATTGCAACAATTACGAATTCGTTTTGATGGTGCTGTTAGTGGGCGATCGTTAATATGCTCAGGAGAAGGAAAGGCGTTACGTTCGGCTTGTAAAATACTGACCACACTATCATCGAACCACAAAGCAAACGCTTGTGGCTGACTGTACAGCAGCCCTTCAAATTCATGCACCAGCAAATTCGGGATAAAATTCTTGTAACCAATATCCTTGCCCATCTCCCGTTCTAGATATTCAGCCTTATAAAATGGGTCGCTAGTTTTAGGTATGGAATTACTTCCTGGGAAATCATTAGGCAAGGCGTACATATCAAACATTGTAGTGACGAAAGCCGTTTTATCCTCCAGACACTTACGATTTAACTGCGGCTTGATTTTGGCATAACTCACCACCCCACCCTTCCCAGTGGAACTGGTTTTTACGAGAATCGGATTTAGGTAGATATTTTTCGACAAAAAATACCCGTAGAGCAGTTCCCTAACGAAAGTTTCCTCAGTTTGCCCTTCCACGAAAACATTGACCCGGATCATCGTGCAGGTCTCCCGCCCAGGAGGTTCTTGTGCCAAAGCTCACCCAAGCTATAATCCGATAGCCATGCCTCCAACTCATGCTGATTTAGCCTCCGAAGGTAAGAATTCCCTTCATTGCGGTCTACGACAATCACATCGTTGGCCTCAAACTCGTTGAGCAGTTCGACGGATTGAGTAGAAACAATTACTTGTTTGGAGACAGTACGGATCAACGAAGCCAGTACCGTAATAGCATAGGGATGAAGTCCTAGTTCTGGCTCATCAACTAAAATTGTTTCCGGTTGGAGGTCTTCAGGTTGCAGAAAAACCGTTGTTAAACACATAAAACGTAGCGTGCCATCCGAAAGCAAGTGTGCCTTGAACGGAATATCCTGCCCCCGCTCGAACCATTCCAACTCAATTACCTCTTTGTTTTGTGGAGCAGGACGCAGGTAAAAGTCCCCAAAAAACGGAGCAACAAGTCGAATAGTTTTGACGATTCTTTGATAGGAGGCTGGGTAGCTGTCGCGCAATAGATACAGAAAGGATGCAAGGTTACGTGCATCAGGACGCAGGTAAGCATTGTCATTGATACCCTGCGGCTGTTTGATGTAGGCGCTGTCACTTGTGTCATGAAAATGATAAACTCGCCACTGTTGCATAGCTGACAAAACGTACTCATCAATTCCCGTTCCTGTGCCGGTCAAAGCCTTTGTCTCGAAATGACCCCTACCTATTTCATACTCACCACTCCTGTTCCACCAGAAGGATTCCCTAGCGAACATCAAGCGATTATCCTGGGTTGGTTCAAGGGTAGCGAAGTATCCATTATTGCCGAAGTATAACTGAAACTCTAATTGTTCCGTTGTTTTCCGCCCAAAATGCAATAAGGCATCAGGACTGCCCTGGCGACTAACAAAAACTTGCAGGTTCTCCTCCAGCAACTGCCCAACCATGCGGAAGAAGCCGATAAAGTTGGATTTACCCGCCCCATTAGCGCCAATCAAAATGTTCACTCTGGAGAGTTCAAGGTCACACTTGGCGATAGACTTGAAGCCTTTTAAAACTATTCTCGACAGTTGTTTGTCACGGTTCGTCCCCGTCATAGAACAGTCTCCCAATATACAGGCTTTTTATCTGTTGGTTTCATTTTATTTGGTAATTGGAGTCATGGGAGCAACGCGAAAAAGTGAGATCGGGGTTTAATTCTCAGTTACATAGCTAGATTCTCAATAAAAACAGGTATTTCACCGCGATCGCACTATTAAACAGGTGATTTATACCCATAATTTTTAGCACGTCACAAAATCGCGTTGCTCCCCATGAACAATATATAAGTGTAAATATGACTAAGGTAGGTTTCAGTCCCCTTGCGGGGTAATAGGCTTTGGAAACTGCTCAATCTGAAACTTAATCAGAGCAAGCTTCCTGGGAAGTTCTATGCTTGTCATGTATGTCATTTGCTGTTCAGCCTCAAAACGTTCCAACCAAGCACCGTCATAGTCGGCTCGTACTTCACTCACAGGTTGTCTTACCTCTACTAGCTCACATCTTACCAGGAATCACAAAATTTACTTAATGTTATGGGTTTTTACATAGGAGTTAAAGTATTTGCGAATATCAGAAACACCTAGTAAGGAATGATCACTGAGTTGAAGCTGTTAGAGCCAAACTCAATCAATCGCTTAAGGGTGGATTGCAAAGCATAGATGATCTTAGAGATAGTCAAATAATCGCACCAGAATGACTTTTTTTGGGACAGTTAGATCGAGTTTGGGGCAACGAGGTAAAAAAACTAGGCGAGAGGTGACAAATTGGGGTATAAGGTTACGTAAAGAACTATTATCGTCACCTAGTTTTTATGTCCGGTCGCATCCTGAAAGTCAATAATAATACTTTGCCTTCCGTGCTGGATTGGTGGACTCAGCCGGATGTGTTGGCGATGTTGTTGTCAGAGAAGCGTAGTGAGTCCACGCGTCAAGCTTATGATCGGGACATTAAAGATTTTTTTACCAAGATGTTTGGGGTGGAATCGACGGCGGAATGGGTAGTGCGATTTTTGGCACTGCCGGGGGCGCAAGCACTCTTGTGGGTGGTCAAGTACAAAGCCAAGATGATTGAGCAGAGGTTATCGGAGGCCACGGTTAACCGGCGGTTGTCAGCTCTACGGGCGCTGGTGCATAAGGGTAGGGTGTTGGGGGTTTGTGGTTACACCTTGGAGGATATTAAGGGTGAAACTGTCATTAAATACCGAGATACCAGTGGTGTTACTCCCCAGGAATTTAAGCAGATACTTTTGACTTGCGATCCAACGACGGCGAAGGGGGTCAGGGATTATGCTTTGCTGCGCTTGCTTTGGGATAATGCGCTGCGGCGGGGGGAGATTGCGAAGTTAAAGATGGGGGATTTTGACCGTCAAAATAGCAAACTGCTGATTTTGGGTAAGGGAAGGGGTAGTCAACGGGAGACGATTGATTTGACTCCCAAGACTAGGGATGCAATTTGTTATTGGTTGGCGTTTCGGGGGTTGGCATCAACTAAGGATGCGTTGTTTGTGGCGTTGGATCTGAATACGCCGGGGCATCCTTTGACGGATACGGGGATTGCCAAGATGGTAAGAACGCGGGCGAAAAAGGCGAATATTAGTAAGCCGTTAAGTCCGCACCGCATTCGGCACAGTTCGATTACGGCGGCGTTGGATGCGGGGCAGAGTGTGCGGGAGGTGCAAAAGCTGAGTCGGCACACCAAGTTGGAGACGTTAATGATTTATGACGATAATCGACAGCAGCACCAGTTGAAGGTGAGTAGCGTGCTGGCGGATTTGGTTTGATGGTATCTAGTTGCTCTCTCCGAACTAAGTTGATTAGTTCCAATTATTGTTTGTCATTACTTCATATATTAGTAACTATCTGATTTTCTGACGGATGTTTGTAATGAGGCTGATTAATCGAGGGACATAAGTAGTCAAAAGAATTATCAGTATGTTCTAATTGCATATTCTGAGGTGCATTTAAAGCAATGACTACATCGTCGGGAGCATCCCAATTTTGCAAAAATAAAGGAAGAAAACCTAATACTTTTTCTGTTTTGTTCCTCCTGTTAATCATTTACACCAGCAATAATTGCCAACGCATTAGCATACTGTTCCAAATCTTTTCTCAGTGATTCCAGTTCTTACCTTAATTGTGCTTCCAATCTCCATGTTGTTTATTGTTTAGGTCTTTACACATAAAGCTATCTATCTACAATTAAAAGTGGTACTTTGGCAACTTCTGATAAGATTTCCGCATATTCCACTAAAATATGCCTAACTTGATTTATTTCGGTTCTTAATTCTTGATTTCTCTCCCACAATTTTTCATGTTCAACTGGCGACATTTCTTTAGGCTTTTTACTTTCATAATCTAATAGTAAAGGATGCCATTTCGCTAAAACAGGGCGTAAAACTGTGTTGAGAACTGCTATTGCTAAATAACCAAAAGATATTGGGCTTTCATTTTTAGAACGAGCGATGGAAGCACCATATTTTTTCAATATTTCTCTAGTATTGGCGAAAACTGAATAAAGAGAAGACAAGGCTTCTCGCAGCAAACCTTCATCAGGTTTTAGCTCTACAATAGATATACGTGTTATTAATTCCACATAAAGTTCCCAAGCTGCTTTCTCATCGTTTTCATCAGGTTGCCAGGAACCTTCTATTTCGCCTATAAAAGGTAGCTTAATTTTAACCTTGATCTCTTTACTAACAGGCATAATATTTTACTCTTTTGTTTATTTATCGTTGATTCTAGCCATTGCCCAATTACCTCTGCCACAACTTGGCTCATCATTAACCCTCGTAGGGCGCAAGCTGCATGAAATCGCTTCTTTTGGCTAGGTTCTCTTTTAGGCAAAGTTTGTCTTAGCGTAACTTTCTGTACGCTTGCTACCAGAACGCCATAAACAGATAATCTGATACTGACGGCTTTGTATTCCATCACTAGCTGGACGGTAACGTTGTTCTAATTCTTCAAGATTTAGATGCGTGGCTACACGAATTCGTTTTGGCATTACTCATCTTTGCACTCACTACTTTTATCGTAAGCGATTATCCGGATATGATATTACCTCTTCAATCAACTGGCTGGAATAAAACTAGGGTGATTAAACGATCTCAACAAATAAGGCAGCTTTTACACCAAAAGCTTGGAAGAACATTCTCCACTGCTACTATTGCACTGTTGCTAGCATTTTTATCTGAATTAAAACCAGTAGAGCCAGCACTAGCTCAAACTCCAGCATCCAATCCTCAAAGTGAGCTTACCAAGGAAATTAAAGCACTGGCTCGTAGTGATGCTGAAAATGATATTCCTAGACGAACTAATTTGATTCTTGATTTGTATAAAAATAATGCAGTAAGTTTAACTGCTCCTGCAATCAGGGGAATTTATGACGATGCTTATACTGAGCAAGTCAAGCGCGAAAATGATATTCGCAGGAACATTTGGATTGGCATCATCACTGTTCTAGTTCTTTTGGGACTACTTTTAGTTATTTCTGTAATCAAAAAGAAAACTTTCAAAATTAAAACAGCATCAGTAAGTCTTCCATTCGGCTTAGGGCAAGTTGAATTACAGACAGACGAAACAGCAAGAAGGGCTGCATGGGCACTTTATGTTGAGTTGACGACACGCATCGCTACTCAACAGCTTGAAGCTGATGAGGGACTAATGAGAGAAGCACTGAATTCTCTGTACAGTTTGTTTTCAACTACGCGCCAAATTTTGAGGGAAGCTGGACCTAATGTTGGCGCTTCGCCCGATTCAGTTGGAGGGGTTGCTATTGAGGTACTCAATAAAGGCTTACGCCCCTTCCTCTCTGAGTGGCATCCTGCACTTCTAGCATGGGAGGCACAACGATCCCAAAATGAAAGTCCTAAAGAACATGAAAAGAGGTGGAATAGGGAACCTCAACTACGCAGCGAGTTGAAGAATTTAAGCAAAGAACTCGAAAAGTATACAAATGTTTTGGGAAAAATTGTTGGTATTAATAAGAAGTAGCGTGTGTCTGCAAACTCAAAACTAAGTTTAATCAAAGGATCGATGTGGAAACAATTTTACCAAGGCAAATTATTCAAGAAGAGATTCAAAAAGTAATTCCACGAATCAAAGCTGCTGCTTTCTTTATTGGTAAATATGGATTAGGAAGATGGCAGAAAGTAGAATTAAGAAGTTTGTATACTCAGTGTGTTGAGGGGCGGGAGATAATACTCCCCCTCGACCTAACTCAATACCAAAAATAAGTAGGTAGGCACAATTAAACCGAACTACATAAACTTATGTAAAGCACCAGAAACGCTTTGAATATAAGCTTTTAAGCGATTTACATTTATTAATCTAGTTGTGTTTTTTAGCGCCCACCTACTTATCTCAAGCTTATCTAATTCGAGGCCTTTGATTTTGATGGCAGGCACGAGGAGCTAGGGTTTTTTAATTTAAAATTACTCGATGATGGATTATTTAGTATACTCTTAACTTCGTTCTTACACTCTGTATTTTGTATACTTTCAAACCTCTTAAAAGCACTCATAAGGTGTTCTTTTCCCTTCTTTCTATTTCCATTTGGAGCTTTATATTCATTTAAAGCGCGTTGGTAATATCTTTTTCCTTCTTCCTCTTCTTTGGGACCACGAACACGTTGTAATTCACAAAACCAGTAGTCAGGAGCAAATATTATCGCTATTTTTCGGCTCTCAATTGCTTCTGAGAGTTTTCCTTGTTCAAAATAGTCACTACTTTGAAAATAGTGTTTAAAGCTATTATCTATATCAGTTTCTCCTGATTGAGAAAAGCATTCATTGCTTGATTGGTTTGTATCTGTTTGCGATAATTCAGCCCTAGATTTTATAGGTAGTAAAGCCAGTGTATTAAAAGTTGTTATAGCTAAACAAGATAAACAATTAAAATACATTGATCTATTGTTCATTAGAGAAACCCTATGTTTATTGAACAGCAATTTAGTCGGCAATCAAATTTACAAATATTTCATTGCGATTCTAACGTAGTAGAATGATTCAATGACAGGGAGTTTTAACAATCAATAAATGTTTCGTTACATAGCTAGATTTATTTGTGCCTATCTGAGTTGAAAAAGCAGGGTGCAGGGAGATTAAATTAATTTTTCATATATTAGGGCGACCGCCGGGATACCTGCAAATTGGGACACGTTGTAAATAAATATTGCAGAGAATGCCTTGTTGATTTACTAATTTGGATGCTCGTCTCACATTTTTTTAGGTAATTAGCTCTTATTTATTACAAAGATAACTGTATTGTTCAATATCAGTTTGAATTAAATAATCATGGATTTTGTTGCAGCCTTTAACAAGTAAGTCATCTAGTGACAAATACCATATAATCACTTTCTTATCACTGCCTGCTGAAGCTAAAAGTTTGTTATCTGGGCTAAAAACAACACTGTAAGCAGTGCTTGTATGTCCCTCAAAGCTATTAATAAGCTTTCCGTTACGGTCCCATAGCTTTGTAGTGTTATCATCTGAACCGACTGAGGCAATCATCTGTCCATCATGGTTAAAACTTAAGTCCCAAACATCTTTATCCTCTATTGCTGGGGAACTGAGATTTATGCCATCTTTATTCCAAAGTCTTATGGGTTCACCACTATCAAATGAGGCAATTATTGCTCCATCAGGGCTAACATTTATACTACGTATGCTTCCAGTTACTGGAAGACTCTTTTGGAAAATTCCTTCACGATTCCAAATCTTGATAGTTTTCTCATGGGCTGAAACAATCCTCTGTCCATCTAGGCTAAAACTTACTCTAACAACTGCACCGTCGTTTCCCTCCAAAGTTTTGAGAAGATTACCATCTCGATTCCAAAGTATAATTTTACCATCATCACTAGCTGAAGCAAGTATGTTGCCATCAGGGCTAAAGCTGACATGACGAACTGCATCTGTATGTTTATCAAGGGTTTTAAGTAAATTTCCCTCACTATCCCAAAGTCTAACAGTCTTATCTTCACTAGCTGAGGCAATTCTTTGACCATCAGGGCTAAACTTGACACTATAAACCGGATTACTATGGCCATTTAGTGTTTTAAGTTCTTTACCATCACGGCTCCAAAGTTTAACTGTGTTGTCAGTACTAGCCGAAGCAATTTTCTGCCCATCAGGACTAAAGCTAACTTCATTCACAGTGTCTGTATGCTTGTCAAGGATAGTTAGCGCTTCTTTACCATCACGGCTCCAAAATTTGACGGTTTGATCGTAACTTGCCGAAGCAAGTGTTTTATCATCAGGACTAAACCTTACACTGGAAACATCATCATGATGACCTCTAATATTTTCAATCGGCTCAAAAGTTAAAGTTTTAGTGTTCCAGTTCCAAATTATAACCCTACCATCGAGATCGGCTGAAGCAAGTGATTGTCCATCATGACTTAAATTCAGTGTCAAGATTGTGCTATTGTGTCCTTCTAGAGGTTTTCCTTGTTGTTTTCCGTCTCGACGACTCCAAAGCTTTATTTGGTCTCCACTAGCTGACGCTATTAATTGCAGTTTTGGGTTGAATGATATATCTGCAATCTTATTAGTATCTTCCCAAGTCGCAATTTCTTTACCATCAATTCTCCAATTTTTGATGGTTTTATCGTCGCTTCCTGAAGCTATTGTGTTGTTATCTAAAAACTTTACACTATTTACCAATGCAGTATGCAGATTAGGAAAAATTTTAATCAGTCTTCCATTTCGTTCCCAAAGTGTAATTCTACGTCCAGAAGCTGAAACAAATCTCTTTCCATCCGGACTAAAGTCAACACTTGTAACTGAATCTTCCTGCTTTGGAAGCTCCATAATAGGATGAGTTTTGTGTATGCTCCAAAGTTTTATAGTTTTCTCGTCATCTCCAGAAACAAGAACTTCTCCATCTGGACTAAAAGCCAAACTTTTAACAAGACTCTTGTTATCCATTTCGTTGAAAAAACGACCATCCCGTTCCCAAAGTTTAATAGTTTTATCTTCACTGCCAGATGCCAGTAATTTCCCATCTTTACTAAATGATAAACAAGTAACCCAACCTGTATGTTTTTTTAATATATTGCGTTCATTTACTTTATAAACCATTTCTCTAAGTACAGCTAACACTTGCGATTTTGTTTTTGAATCTATCGCCTGAGAATACCACTGTTTCAGTTCCCTACCTGCCTTCAAACTCTCTATTAATGCATCAGGCTGCTGGTCTGAAGCAAAATAAGCTTCTGAGGATGAACTAAGGGCATTTAACTGACCTTTTTTGGTTTCTCGCCAAAGGAAGAAAAGAAAAATGCAAGCAAGCGTAACAACCGCAGTTAACCCAAATGCCAACCTAATTTTTATATGCTGCTGACGCTTTTCCTCTGCTTTCTTTTTCTCATCTTCTATTTTGCTATCTTTTAAAAATTGCATCACAGCTTTAAAGTCAGTAGCGTCTCCAGATTTATCAGCATACATTGCTGCCCAAGCTTCATCAGGGTTATATTTCTCGCACCAATCTAAAGCAACTTCTAGTCGGCGAATGTTTAGTAAACCGCCTTTTTTACGCTCTTTTAACTTCCAGTCTTCCACTAATCGATGATAATCTTCAGCTTTATCTGCTTCTTCATCGCTCCATTTTTGCAACTTTTTCCAAAGTCGTATCAAGCTTTCATGAGAAATATCAATCACATCCTTAAAATTTATTTCTCCGGTATATGGCGTTAAAAACGAGCGACCTTCACTGCGGAACTGGTCAACAATCTGGATAACATCCTCTTCGCTTACTTTGGCAATATCACAAATTCTTTCTAATTTAGTGGGACGACGAATATACTTACCATCTTCTTTTAAAGTTAAACATTTAAAGAGCGTTTCAGCAATTTGTTTTTGATGAAGAGATAGTTCGTTATAAATTTCGTCTCCATGTTGGGATAATGCCTCGCGCATACTACCAATATTTATGTAATGCTTGAGGTCTATAAATTTATCATGGCTTGTGGACTCATCCTGCATCCAATTATTCCAAGTTCGCATTAAAGCGTGCTGCAAAATAGGTAGTTGATCGGGGTTGTCACCCACATCATTTAGTAAACGGTTGAGCAGTTGCGTTGTAATGTTTGCTCCTCCAACTCTCGCAGATGCCACCGCGATAGGACTCAGAATAGCTTCTCGTAGCTGGTCGCGAGTCATGCGAGGAACCAAATAGTGACTTTTATTAATTTCTTCAGCCAACCCCTCAAATTGATAACATTCTCCTAAATAATCAGATCGCATTGTCAGCAGAATGTATATAGGAGGTTGCTTTCTTTTTATTGCTTCAAGAAGGAGTTTGACAAAAGCTGCTGACTCATCTGCTGCATTTGTATCTTTATGTGTAACTTTATATCGAAATATTTCTTCAAACTGATCGATAACAACTAACAAGTTAACGTCGGTAGGTAGTTCAGCATACTCAACAGCCTCGATTAAACCTAAACGACCGCGCCTCAACATAGTTTCGGTGAAGAGAATTGAAAACTGCTTGCTCGTCGAATATTCTCCTAGCTCATTACCAAGAACATCATGCTTATTGAGTACGTTTGCTAATGTATTAATTGGAGCATTGCCGGGACGAACGACAGCTACCCGCCATCTTGAACCTGCCCCAACCATACCTCCACCATAGAGTTCAGGCAGAAGCCCTGCTTTCACAAGAGATGACTTTCCGCTTCCTGACACCCCAAAAACTGCAATAAATCGATGCTCTTGTAGTTTTTGGAGCAGTTCTTCTATCTGGAATTCCCGCCCAAAGAATAAATAGCTTTCCTCCGTTTCAAAGGAGCGTAGTCCGGGAAAGGGATTAAAGGAGGTGCCAGCGCTAACCATTAAACGATCCTATCTATAAATGCGGCAACGTCATCTGATGAAACTACCTCAAAACCTGAAATGACCAAGGAAACATAATCAGTTTGATAATCCCTCTTCAAGCTTAGTAAAGGCTCACTCAAGCAAAGAGCCGCATTTGGGATCGGAGACGAACGAGATCCATGCACTTTGAGTAGCTCTCTAAGCTTTGCTGTTACCCAGCTTTCTTCAGCATTTCCCCAGTAGATGATTAAAGAATCACATGATTTCAAATACTCCTTGTGAGTTCGTCTAAGTTGAAAATCATTATCAGAGCCGTTTCTTGGCAATGGGGACTCTATGACTTGAAATCTTTGCTGTTGCTTAAGATCATCTCTAATCGCACTAACAGCATCAATATCGGTCTTATCGTAGACTAAATAAACCTGCCGCTGATTAGATCCTGAAATATTTATTGATTGGAAGTTATTTATATTCGTTGATTTTAACCTTTGATAAATTTCAGTTTCCCACTCTTCCAGTAAATTCGTTTCTATTACGTAAGCTTCTTTATGTAAAAATTTAACAAATTGTTTTTGACGTTCATCCTTTATTTCTAAGCCCTCTTTCATGAAGATTAAGCAAGAGAATTCTTTAGAATTTTGGCTACATTGATTTGCCAATCTACCTTGAATTTCCATAACTGAACGTTCATTACCTTCAGGTATAATACCATACGAAATACCAACTAAATGTATTGAGAGGATACACTGGTCTAAATAAGTGTTGATAGTTTTCTCAATACTACTATCATTAGGCAATAGTTTATCTATCTTTGGAAATACTTGATAGCCACTTTGTTCAAGTTTATAGCGAAGAAGTTCTCGTTCTTCGTTAAGGTCAGAGGTTGTCTCTGCTAAATATAAACATCTTGTCTTGTGATGAGAATTACTTGGCGAAGTTGGAGTGCCATCATTGTTTTCTATGGTGTAGCAAAGTTCTTTAATATCACGAGCTAACTTATCTATATTTTGATAAAAAAGGTTGCTATCATTACCACCGAATTCGGGTCTAAATTGTCTTGGATATCTGCGTTCTCTTTCCTGTTCATCATAAAAATGATACCCCAAAGACTTCTGTAAAATTTCTGGCTGCTGTTCGTGAAGAGGTATATTATTTATAAGCGCTTTAAATAACCGCATTTTTTCACCAATATAGAGCCTTTGACCTAAGTGTTGATGAAATAACCTAACCTCCATCATACAATATGCTGAGTTCATGTAGTTGTGTGATACTACACAAACCATAAACTCAGAACTTCTTACTCGCGTTTCAAGAGCTTCATCTAATACCGCATGAGCTTCTAAATACCTCTCATCTCGCCAACACTTTAGTTTTCCACCACCTTTAAGGCGCATCTTAACGTATTCGTTCAAAGTTTTATCAAAACGTGTCACCCATCCGCTATTTTGGGGTTCATTATCATCACGGCAGTAGCTAATAAAAACAAATCTCTCATGGTTTGTAGAAACGTCATTTGTAATCATAATGATACTCAGCTTTAAATACAGTTATGTATCGGCACTAATCAGCTTTTGGTACTCTTACTGCTTAGTTTTAAGAGAATTTTAGTATAAAATTTTTTTTGCTTAGGGCGATGAGTAGTGAAAAATTCATAGATATATAGATAGAGGTACATTATTTATAATAGAATTTACTGAGTATTTTATCTCAGCGTGATAAAAATGCAACTGTTTCAAAATAAATATAAGTATTTGTTCGTACTAGGAGTATTGTCTTCAATAGCAGTCTCAGTACCGTCAAAGGCTCAATCTATACTTCCAGACACTGACGGTACAGGTACTATCATTACTCCCAACAGTAATCGCTTAGACATCGGTGGTGGACAGCTTTCTAGAGATGGTGCAAATCTCTTTCACAGTTTCATCCAACTAAACTTAAGCCAAGGCGAAATTGCTAATTTTCTTTCCAACCCCCAAATTCAAAACATCTTGGGAAGGATTACAGGTGGGGATGTCTCAGTAATTAATGGGTTACTTCAAGTCAGTGGTGGTAATTCTAACCTCTTCCTGATGAACCCTGTGGGGTTTGTGTTTGGCACCAACGCCAGCCTGAATCTACCAGGTAGTTTTACTGCAACAACAGCAAACAGTATTGGCTTTGGCTCAAATTGGTTTAATGCCACTGGTCTTAACGACTACTCGTCCCTAGTAAGTAATCCTGGTACATTTGCCTTCACAATGTCACAACCTGGCGGTATCATCAATGCAGGCGACCTGTCGGTGACACAGGGACAAAATTTAACTTTAATTGGCGGCACTGTAATTAGTACCGGGCAGCTTTCAGCACCCCAAGGACAAATTATGGTGTCCGCAGTTCCAGGTGGAAACTGGGTGCGTATCAGCCCGCCGGGGCAGGTGGTAAGTCTGGAAATTCGTCCACCTTCAGCTACTGGAAGTCAACCAAATACTTGGACTATTCCAATAGCCTCTCTCCCCGAACTGTTGACTGGTAAAGGTGGGCAATACGTTAGCGGTGTGAGCGTTAATAGCAACGGTGAGGTAAACCTGGCAGGGTCAAATCTGCCTGTAGAAGCTGGAGATGTAATAGCAAAGCAGGTGACAACCCAAACAGCTACACTGTCAGCCAACCGTAACCTAACTTTAATAGAGAGCCAACTTAATACCACTGGAGACTTAAATTTACTAGCTGGGAACACCGTGCAAGTGCGCGATCGCATCGCCAATCCTTTCATTGCCCACTCTCAAGGGAACCTCTACATCCAAGGCAATCAGGGCATAGATATCTTGGCACTAAACCATCCAGGAACCCCCTTTCAAAGTGGTGGAAACCTCAGCTTGGTCAGTGATGGTGTTGTTTCAGGTGATTCTCACTTTGCTAGTAAGGGTAATTTTTCAATCCTTAATTTATCGGGTCAACCGGGAAATTTTGTCAGTCTCTACGACCCCATTATTAGTTCTAATGGAGATGTTTCTTTTGGTGATTACACTGGGGTAGCCCTCAAGGTAGAAGCAGTAGGAAGTATTAGCGCTGGAAATATCACTATCACGGGTCCGGATACGTCACTTACTGGCTCAGATTCGGATATTTCAACTTTGACTAGTAGCCGAGCCTTAATCCTACAGGCTGGCTTGAATACACTAGCAAACCCTGCCAACGTGCCTCAGTCCCAGCAGGGAACCTCCTTTACCTCTCCTGGCGGACCGTCATCTCCAGCCAGTATCACAGCAAGAGATATCAAGACTTCTGCTTCCAGTGAAGAAAATGTAGAGGGTGGCTCGGTTATTTTGAGCGCTCCTGGTGATATAAGTGCAGATTCAATTGATAGTTCCTCTTCGCGAAGAAACGGAGGAACGATTTCCATAAATTCTAACTCAGGCACTATTGACACTAGTTCGATAAATAGCTCCTCTGGAACAGGCAATGGT
>NZ_JAVRCK010000027.1:90882-92874 GCF_034530815.1 Nostoc sp. DedSLP03 | reverse complement strand
TACCTATCTATAAGTTTGACGTAGTTTGGCGCATCTTCATACAGAATTGGTATTAGGTAAAGACGCGATTCATCGCGTCTCTACAAATGGTCTATTTGTCGCATTCTTTTTTCAAATTGATATTACTATTAATAAATCATAACTTTTAGGAATTAACGCTTCAAAATGTGCTTGTGTATTAAATAACTGTTAGGAGATTTTATAGATGAATCATGATGCTTTCATTGTTCCACCTGGTTCAAAGATTTCTCTGAAAAAAAACTATGACCCAGCTTATAAAACTGATTTTCATCAAAAAGCTGATGCTGCAACCAAATTAAAGGTAGATATTGAACGACTAGCTAATTACCAAAATATTCTCTATGCTCAAAACACCTATGCTTTGTTGATTATTTTTCAAGCAATGGATGCTGCTGGCAAAGACAGCACTATTAAACACGTAACTTCTGGTGTTAATCCACAGGGATTTCAGGTGTTTAGTTTTAAGGGCCCCAGTGCGGAAGAATTAGACCATGATTACTTGTGGCGCTCAATGAAAGCTCTGCCAGAAAGAGGAAGAATTGGCATATTCAACCGTTCATACTATGAAGAAGCGCTAGTGGTTCGCGTCCATCCAGAAATGCTTCAGAAACAACAACTGCCTCAAATTCCTAATGGCAATAAGATATGGAAACAGCGTTTTGAAGAAATAAATAACTTTGAAAAATATTTGGTTGATAATGGTGTAATCATTTTGAAGTTTTTTCTAAATGTCTCTAAGTCAGAACAGAAAAAACGCTTTATAGCACGGATTGACTCCCCTGAGAAAAATTGGAAGTTTTCAGATAATGATGTCAAAGAACGAGCTTTTTGGGATGATTATATGAATGCTTATGAAGAAGTTTTTAATAATACTAGTACTAAATGGGCACCGTGGTATATTATCCCTGCCGATCGCAAATGGTTTACACGCCTGACCGTTGCCAATATTATCTGCACAAAATTAGAAGAACTAAATCTGCAATACCCAACAGTTAGTGAGGAACATAAGCAGCAACTTTTGGAGGCGAAACGTATTCTAGAGCAGGAAGATTAACCTGTGAATTCGATCGCTAAAAGTAAAAAAATGCTGAAGTAGTTCAAATATCCTGTATAATATATGTAAATAATAAAAAATTGTAACTTAATTAATGCTATTTGTAACTAAAAAAGTTACGCAGATAGTCATAGGCGCAAAATCATGATTGAAATGGCAGAAAATGCCAAAAATCATCCACCTCACTTTACTAATGCTGCCTTTGATATAGTGGCGATCGCAGCCTCCGCAGGCGGACTGACTGCTATAATTCAAGTGTTATCGACTCTAAAAGCAGAATTTCCCGCCGCGATCGCCATTGTGCAACACTTGGCTCCGGAACATCCGTCGTTCATGGCAGAAATTCTCAATCGGCGCACAGATATTACTGTCAAACAGGCACAAGAAGGAGATTCCCTTACCCCAGGAACGGCTTACGTTGCTCCACCCGATCGTCACTTGTTGGTTAATGGTGACGGTACACTTTCTTTATCACAGTCTGAAGTAGTACATTTTTTACGTCCTTCGGCTGACTTATTATTTGAATCAGTTGCAGCCACTTACAAAGACAGAGCGATCGCCCTTGTGCTAAGTGGAACGGGTAGCGATGGCGCAATCGGAATAGAAGCAATTAAAAAAATGGGCGGTACTGTCATTGTCCAAGACGTAAAAACCGCCGAATTTGCGGGGATGCCCTCTGCCGCAATTAACACTGGCAATGTAGATTTTATTCTACCTCTTGATAAAATTTCTACCACCCTGGTAAGTTTAGTCATGGGAAAATTTAACTAAACTGAGAGGCATAGGGACAGGGGAGTAGAGGAAATATGTATTAAAGTGCAACTAACTTAGTGTCAACATAGTTTAATGAGGCTTTGAACTTCGTTAATGAAGCTCACAACTCCATTAATGAGGCTTTGAACTCCGTTAATGAAGCT
>NZ_JAVRCK010000027.1:0-90782 GCF_034530815.1 Nostoc sp. DedSLP03 | reverse complement strand
CGTTAATGAAGCTCACAACTCCATTAATGAGGCTTTGAACTCCGTTAATGAAGCTCAGAACTCCATTAATGAGTCTTTGATACTCGTGGAAGCATAATCTAGAACTCCACTCCTTTGTTCCTGCCCCCTGCCCCTTAAACTATGACTTCCGCAGAAAAAGATCCTAAATTTGAAAATTTATTGGTTTATCTCAGACAAAGCCGGGGATTTGATTTTACAGGCTATAAGCGCTCGACTTTGATACGTCGAGTACTCAAGCGGATGCAGTCATTAGGTATAGAAAATTTTGAAGAGTATCAAGACTATCTAGAAGTTTATCCAGAAGAATTTAATTATCTTTTCAATACGATTTTAATTAACGTCACCGCTTTTTTCCGAGATTCATCAGCTTGGGAAGAGATAGCAGAGCAAATACTGCCTAATTTGATTAACAATAAAAATGCATCCGAGCAAATCCGCATCTGGAGCGCTGGCTGTGCTTCTGGGGAAGAAGCTTATACCCTGGCAATGTTGATGGCCCAAATATTGGGAGCAGAGGAATTTCGCCAACGAGTGAAAATCTACGCCACAGATGTAGATGAAGATGCTCTCAACCAGGCTAGGCAAGCCGTGTATTCAGTAAAAGATGTCCAATCTATACCAGATGAACTGCGGCAGAAATACTTTGAACTTGTTGGAAACCGCTATGTTTTCCGCCAAGACTTGCGCCGCTCAGTGATTTTTGGTCGCCACGATTTGCTTCAAGATGCACCCATTTCGCGCTTAGATTTATTAGTCAGCCGCAATACATTAATGTATTTTAATTCTGAGACTCAAGGGCGAATTTTAGCCCGGTTTCATTTTGCATTAAATGATAATGGCTATCTGTTTTTAGGAAAAGCAGAGATGCTATTGATGCATTCTAATTTGTTTACGCCGCTGGACTTAAAAAACCGAATATTTACTAAACTATCGACGATGAATTTACGCGATCGCCTCTTAGTTATGGCAAATCACGCAGATGACGAATCTAGCAACCGTTTGGCTCGAAATCTCCGATTGCGAGATATGGGTTTTGACACAACTCCCATCGCCCAAATAGTTATTGATACCAATGGCACTCTGGTAATGGTGAACGAGCAAGCGCGGACTTTGTTCTCGCTTTTCCCCAAAGATTTAGCTCGTCCCTTCCAGGATTTAGAACTTTCTTATCGACCAGTTGAATTGCGATCGCTAATTGAACGGGCTTATACCGAACGCCGCCCTGTGAGCCTAACAAATGTAGAGCGCTATATATCTAACATAGAAATTCAATATCTAGATGTACAAATTACGCCTTTACAAGAAACAGATAACAGCTTTTTAGGAGTCAGTATTTCCTTTCATGATGTCACCCGTTATATTCAACTCCAAGATGCCTTGAAACGTTCCCAACAAGAATTAGAAACTACCAACGAAGAATTACAATCTACCAATGAAGAGTTAGAAACTACCAACGAAGAATTACAATCTACCAATGAAGAGTTAGAAACTACCAACGAAGAACTCCAATCTACCAATGAAGAATTGGAGACAATGAATGAAGAACTTCAATCTACTAATGAAGAATTACAGACAATTAATAGCGAACTGAGCGAGCGCACCACAGAACTTAATCGCACAAATATTTGTCTCATTTCTATTCTCAAAAGTCTGCAAACAGGAGTAGTGGTAATTGACAGCAGCTTTAATATCTCTATTTGGAATTACATGGTAGAAGATTTATGGGGCTTGCGAACTGATGAAGTGCTCGGCAAGTCTATTTTTAGCTTAGATATTGGGCTACCCGTCGAGCAGTTGCGATCGCCTATTCGCGAATCCCTATCCGGGAGAAAGCAGTTTCAAGAAACGATCCTCGATGCTACCAATCGTCGGGGTAGGCAAATAAAATGTTACCTGGCAATTACTCCGCTGTTTGGCATTGAAATGCAAGGAGCAGTTTTGATGATGGTAGATGTAGAGAAAGTCAGCAGTATGATTTCTATTCAAGAAATAGAGAAACGGCAGCAGCAGGAATGAGGGAGGTAGGGGAGTAATGAGTAATGAGTAATGAGTAATGAGTTGGGGCAGGGGGCAGGTGGTCACTGAGCGTAGCCGAAGTGGGAGCAGGGAAGGTAGGGAGAAAAGAACTTGATTTTCTGACGATAAATCTTGCAAAGTTTCTTTGGTGGACTAATAGTTTAAACTATTGAAAAATCCAAAATCCAAAATTGATTGACTCTGTGCTTACTCAGTTAACGACTATCAACGCCCTGAAACAGCCCACTAGTTCTGCTTGGTTAGAACAAGCGATCGCTAATTTAGATATCATCTTACTCGACCACTCGCACTGCGAACGCAAAGCAGCAGGCGTAGCCTTAAACATGATGTTTCGCTACCCTTCCAATACTAAAATGGTTCGGGAGTTAACTGCGATCGCCCGCGAAGAACTAGAACATTTTGAACTAGTCAACCAATGGTTAGAACGCCGGAATATTCCCCTAGCTCCTCTACCACCGCCTCCTTACGGTGCTGGTTTAAAATCTCAAGTACGCCCCAAAGAACCTGAGCGATTTTTGGATTCTTTACTAGTCACTGGTTTAATTGAAGCTCGCTCTCACGAACGCCTGGGACTATTAGCTGCTCACTGTCCAGAGCCAGAGTTAGCAAAATTTTATCGTGGGCTAATGGCATCCGAAGCGCGTCACTACGGTATATATTGGGTTTTAGCTGCTACTTATTTCGACAAAGAAATTGTTATGCAGCGACTTGATGAATTAGCAATTGTCGAAAGCGAGTTGCTGGCGACTTTGCACCCAGAACCTAGAATTCACAGTTAGTAGACTAACCCAACAGATATGAAGCTTCAGCTAACACACCTGAGACTGCTTGTCTCCAACTACAAAGATTCTTTTCTGTTCTACCGGGATCTGCTGAAATTTGATGTCGATTGGGGCGATGAAAATAGCGGATATGCTGAGTTTAATACCGGATATCTCAAGCTGGGTTTGTTCAAAAAAGAATTAATGGCTGAAGTAGTCCCAAGAATTGAACAGCCTTCATACGTTGTCAATCGAGATAAAATAGTCTTGATTTTGGCAGTGGATAATGTGGATGAGGTCTATGAGCAAGTAAAGGCTCAAAATGCGCTCGTTGTGACTCAACCACAAGATCGCCCAAGCTGGGGAATCCGCACAGCTCATTTGCGCGATCCCGATGGCAATCTGATCGAAATCTACAACAATCTCGGAATTATCAGTTAAAAGTTCCTGCCAACAACGTTATAAAGTAATTAATCATGAATTAGCATGATACAGAAATGGCTTTCTATTGTTGGCATTGGGGAAGATGGATTACAGGGGTTAAGCGCGATCGCTCTTTCTTTACTCGATCGAGCGGAAGTAATTGTGGGAGGCGATCGCCATTTAGCAATGCTTCCTACAGACGATCGACGTGAGAAACTAGTCTGGACATCTCCCATTAGTGCTTCAGTAGAGGAAATCATTCAGCGCCGGGGTCAGTCAATCTGCGTACTCGCAAGCGGCGATCCGATGTGTTACGGCATTGGTGTCACCTTAGCGCGGCGAATTCCCGTCTCTGAAATGACGATTATCCCCGCACCTTCAGCCTTCAGCCTCGCCTGTGCCAGGGTGGGATGGTCTTTGACTGAGGTAGAAACCTTGAGTTTGAATGGTCGTCCATCCTCCCTACTCCAGTCTTACATTTATCCGGGAGCGCGACTGTTGATTTTGAGTGAGGGTAAAGACACTCCAGCGATCGTTGCTCAAATTTTGACAAATCGCGGCTATGGTGGCAGTAAAATCACCGTATTGGAGCGTATGGGCGGCGCTCATGAAAGAATTGTAGAAGGCACGGCTGCATCCTGGAGTGAAACCGAAGTTGCGGCTTTGAATGCGATCGCAGTTAATTGTATTGCTGATACTGGGGTTATCCCATTACCAAGATTACCAGGATTGCCAGATAACGCCTACCACCACGATGGACAGTTAACGAAGCGTGAAGTTAGGGCAATCACCCTAGCAGCTTTAGCACCGACACCGGGAGAATTATTGTGGGATGTAGGCGCGGGTTGCGGCTCAATTTCAATTGAATGGATGCGGAGTAATGCGCGATGTCGAGCGATCGCGATCGAACAAAACTCGTCTAGACTACTGTATATTGCTGACAACGCTGCCACTCTCGGTACTCCAAATCTGCAAATCATTGAAGGTAAAGCGCCCCACACCCTGAAAGATTTGCCAGCACCAGACGCCATTTTTATTGGTGGTGGGGTGACAGCAACGGGACTTTTTGATGTTTGCTGGGAAGCACTGCGGCCGGGTGGACGTTTAGTGGCCAATGTTGTCACAGTAGAAGGTGAGCAAACTTTATTTCAATGGTATGAACGAGTCGGTGGCAATTTAACTCGTATTGCCATTCAGCGAGCGGAACCTATTGGTAAATTTTTAGGTTGGCGAGCAATGGCGGCTGTGACGCAATGGGTAGTAGTGAAGTCTTAAAAATTTAATGGTTAATGTATGAGTGCGTAGACGTTTCGTCTTGTCGCAGACATCGCTTTTGTAATTTGGTGATAACTTACGTAATTCTTGTTTTTTTTATACGCAGTATATTTTGCCAAATGTATCTTGCTGTCAAAACTATGAACAATTGTGAGTAGATTCTCTACCTTTAGATACAGCGAAATGAATATCTGTCTGCGGTTAAAATGTCTAATATTTATGTGCGATCGCAGCATTTTTAAATTTTTGCTTTTTGTATCAACTAAACATAAATAGCCATTCATTACCCGTTAATACACTGATCTTCTTATAGCTCAGTTACCTACAATCAGCTGCTAATTGGTGATTAATAATCTTAATTTATAGCAGCTTACAAAATTACATGACTCACTGATAGTAGCTACTATGCTCTGGGTATACTAAACCAGAGAAAGAAAATTATCATAACTAGACGCAATGTTAGTAGAATCAGATAAAATATTTCCTATACTTGGCTATCGCATTATTAAGCAATTATATTCAGGTAAAAAAACCTTAGTTTATCGAGCCATCAGAGAAAAAGATCGGCAATCAGTTATTTTAAAATTGATGCGTAATGAAGATCCTAATTTTGCTGAAATTAATCAGTTTCACAATCAATATGCCATTACCCAAAATCTTGAAATCTCAGGCATAGTCAAGCCAATAAATCTAGAAAAATATCACAATAGGTATGTGATAGTAATGGAAGATTTTGGTGGTATTGCCCTTAATTTCTGGCAGCAAGAAGAGCAGAAAAAAGGAAATTATTCTGTTTCATTAAGTGAGTTTTTTGATATTGCCATTGAAATTAGTGCAACTTTAGAACAATTACATCGCCATCGCATAATTCACAAAGATATCAAACCCGCTAACATTTTGATTCATCCGATAACAGGTAAGACTAAAATCATCGATTTTAGTATTGCAACTCTATTACCAAAAGAAATTCAATTTCTTACAAATCCCAACGTCCTAGAAGGTACTCTAGCTTACATTTCCCCTGAACAAACAGGACGCATGAATCGAGGTATAGACTACCGTACCGACTTTTATTCCTTGGGTATCACTTTCTTTGAACTCCTGACAGGGCAGTTACCATTTAATACTACTGAACCGATGGAGTTAGTCTACTCTCACATTGCCAAAGAGCCGCCAAAAGCTAGTCATATTAACTTTAATATTCCCACAATTTTATCTGATATTATCAGCAAGCTGATGGCAAAAAATGCCGAAGACCGATATCAGAGCGCTCATGGACTCAGATATGACTTGGAGAAATGTCAAAACCAATGGCAAGAGAAACAAAATATTACAGCCTTTGAATTAGGAAGTCGGGATATCTCAAATCATTTTGCCATTCCTGAAAAACTTTATGGTCGTCAAAGAGAGATTGAAATTCTCCTCACTACTTTTGACCGAGTGACAAAGGGAAGCACGGAAATGATTTTAGTCTCTGGTTACTCAGGGATTGGTAAAACTGCTGTGGTTAATGAAGTCCACAAACCCATTGCTAGACAGCGTAGTTACTTCATCAAAGGGAAGTTTGACCAATTCCAGCGTGACATTCCGTTATCAGGATTAGTGCAAGCTTTGCGAGATTTAATTAGTCAAATACTCTCTGAAACAGACGCCCAAATTCAACAGTGGAAAACCAAAATTTTATCGGCATTGAGTACGCAATCTCAAGTAATCATTAATGTAATTCCTGAACTGGAAATAATTATTGGCAAACAACCCCCATCTGCTGAACTTACTGGTAGCGCCGCTCAAAATCGTTTCAATTTATTGTTCCAGAGATTTATCCAGGTCTTCACTACGAAAGATCATCCTCTAGTCATTTTTCTAGATGATTTGCAATGGGCAGATACGGCTTCTTTGAAATTTATTCAACTATTAATGGATGGAACTTCTTCTCACCTTGCTAAGGATACAGAGAAAATATATGAAAGTCAAGGTAGTTTGCTACTAATTGGTGCCTATAGAGATAATGAAGTTTCAAATCTACATCCTTTACATTTAACACTGCAAGAAATTGCCAAAGTTGGAGGAGTAATTAATACATTTAAACTCTTACCTTTAAGTCAAGTTGATTTAAATCATTTGATTGCCGATACGCTACGTTGTCCAGAAGTCATGGCTGTACCTCTGACTCAAATGGTGTTTTTCAAAACTAAAGGCAACCCATTTTTCACATCTCAATTTCTTAAATTATTATATGATGATGGACTAATCGAATTAAATTTTGATGCTGGGCATTGGAACTATGATATTACCAAAATTAAAACGTTATCTTTTACAGATGATGTAGTAGAGTTTATGGGAATACAAATAGGAAAGTTGCCCCAGAATGTACAAAATGTATTAAAAATATCTGCTTGCATTGGTAATGAGTTTGACTTAAAAACATTATCACTTGTTAATGAAAAATCTGTAATAGATACTGCATCTGATTTATGGCAAGCATTACTTGAAGGACTAATTATACTTCAGAAAGATAGTTATAATTTGGCACCAGAAAATGATAGAAAACTATTAAGCTTTTCAAGTAGAGAATCAGAAAATTTCTCAGCAACTAATTCCCAACTTCCCAGATATAAATTCGTACATGATAGAGTTCAGCAAGCAGCTTATTCTTTAATTCCCAAAGACCAAATCAAGCAAATGCACTTAAAAATTGGTCTGCTTCTCTTGAAAAATACTCCATTTGCCGAACGGGAAGAAAATATTTTTGAGCTTGTCAATCATTTGAATATTGCAGCTGAGTTTATCACCCATCAAGCTAAACGTAATGAGTTAGCTGAAATGAATCTAATTGCTGGACGTAAAGCTTTAGTATCAACAGCTTATTCATCGGCATTTAAGTATTTAACTACTGGAATTGAGCTACTAGCAAATGATAGTTGGGAGATAAAATATGAGCTAACTCTAGCTTTGTATGAAATAGCAACAGAAGCAGCATACTTGGCTGGTGACTTTGAGCAGATGGAGAAATTGGCAGAGGTGGTATTAGTAAGAGCTAAAACACTCTTAGAAAAAGTGAAAGTCTATGAAGTAAAAATTCAGGCTTATGGCGCACAGAGTCAAGCACTAGAAGCTGTTAATCTTGCACTAGCATTTTTAAAATCATTGGGGGTAGACTTTCCCTTTAATGCTCAGCAGTCTGATGTTCAAATAGCATTAGCAGAAACAGCATCGCATCTAAGCGGCAGGAGTATTGAAGATTTAATTAACTTACCCCAAATGACGGACTCTCGGTCATTAGTAGTGATACGTATATTATCTAATATAACTGCTTTTACCTACACAGTTGTTCCCACATTGTTTCCATTAATAGTTCTGAATCAGATTAACTTATCAATTAAATATGGCAATGCATCTTTATCTGCATTTGTGTATGTTGCTTATGGGATTATATTATGCAGTGTAGTGGGAGATATTGAGTCTGGCTATCGATTTGGCAAACTGGCTGAAAGTATGTTGACCAAATTCCAAGCTCAAGAAGTTATGTTGAAGGTAATTCAAACATATAATCAACTCATCAAACCCTGGAAAGAACATGTTAGAAATACATTAAAACCTTTGATAGAAGTTTACTCTAACAATTTAGAAACAGGAGATTTAGAATTTGGAGCTTATTGTCTTTATACGTACTCCTATTATGCATATTTTATTGGTAAGGAATTAGTTCCTCTTGAGCAGGAAATGGCAACCCATAGCAATGCTATAAAACAAATAAAGCAAGAGCGAGTTTTTCATTGGAATGAGATATATCGGCAGATGGTATTGAATTTGTTAGGTTCCTCAGAAAATTATTGCTGTTTAATTGGTGAGGCATATAATGAGAAAATAATGTTACCGATTCATATAGCAGCTAATGATGGAGTTGCAATTATTGGCTTATTTATTTGTAAACTGCAACTATGTTACCTGTTTACAGATTATTCCCAAGCACTTGAAAATTCTATGAAGGCAGAACAGTATTTATATGCTGGTCTAGGAATGATCCTCAGTGCTCAATTCTATTTTTATGATTCATTAGTACAGCTTGCTTTATACCCTGATGTAGATGAAGATAAACAACAAAAAATTATAAAAAAAGTTATAGAAAATCAGGAAAAAATAGCACATTGGGCACATCATGCTCCAATGAATTATTTACATAAATTTTATTTAGTTGAGGCAGAACGTCATCGAGTTCTTGGTCAATATCTTGAAGCGATAGATAATTACGAGAACGCTATTTCCCTTAGCAAAGAAAATGAGTACATTAACGATGAAGCTCTGGCTTGTGAATTAACGGGTATATTTTATCTCAAATGGGGTAAACAAAGAATCGCCCAATTATACCTCACTGATGCCTATTATTGCTATGTTCGCTGGGGAGCATTAGCCAAAGTTGATGATTTGCAAAAACGCTATCCTCAATTACTTCTCCCGATGATTCAGCAAGAGGAACCTAGCTATTCTTACAGTGAAAAGAATCTACCTGAACTGAGTCTACACCTATCTACACTTAGCAATAAATCTACTTTGGTGACGAATGAAACTGTCATTGGCTCCAACACTAGTATTTCAGATATGCTAGATTTGGGAACTGTCATTAAAGCTTCTCAAGCAGTATCTGGAGAAATTGAACTAGAGGCACTTCTTTCTACTTTAATAGAAGTTGTGATGGAGAATGCAGGAGCTTCTAAATGTGTGCTGATATTGAGTGAAGCTAATAACTTAGACTTAACTATTGCGGCAATTAGTTCTGCTTCCACTTTTAGAGATACTCACACAGAGTTTTTATCTATTCCTTTGGAGTCTAGCGATATTGTTCCTATTTCTCTGATTAATTATGTCAAACGGACACAAGAAATATTAGTAATTGATGACATTACAGATAAAGCTTCTTTTGCGATAGATAGTTATATTAACCGTGAGAAACCAAAAAGCATATTATGTATTCCAATGCTTAATCAAGGTAAATTGCTGGGGCTGATCTATCTAGAAAATAATTTAACTACAGGAGCATTTACACGCGATCGCCTAGAAGTTCTCAAACTCTTAACTATCCAAGCTGCAATCTCTTTAGAAAATGCCATTCTCTACAATAATTTGGCTGAGGCGAATGAGCAATTGGAGGAATATAGCCATATACTAGAGGAAAAAGTGATAGTAAGAACAACAGAATTGAACGAAAAAAATCAGCATTTACAAGAAGCTTTAGAAGAATTACAAAGTACCCAAAGTAAATTAATTCAAAGTGAAAAAATGTCTTCGTTAGGGCAAATGGTGGCGGGAATTGCCCATGAAATTAATAACCCTATCAATTTTATTCATGGTAATATAACTCACGCAAGTGATTATGTTCAACAATTACTAGATTTGATTAATATTTATCAGCAACAATATCCCCATCCCTCAGCAATTGTGGAGCAAAAAATCGAGGAAATGGATGTAGAATTTCTGACAGAAGACCTCCCAAGGGTTCTCGACTCGATGAAGGTGGGAAGTTCCCGTATCCGAAATATTATTCTGAGCTTACGTAACTTCTCTCGTCTAGATGAATCGGAAATGAAGCCTGTCAATATCCATGAAGGCATCGACAGTACCCTAATGATTTTACAGCACCGACTCAAAGAAAATAATAATCGCGCGGAAATTGAGGTATTTAAAGAATACGCACAACTGCCAAATGTTATTTGCTATGCTGGTCAACTCAACCAAGTGTTTATGAATATTTTAAGTAATGCGATCGATGCTTTAGAGGACTGCAACAATGGAGAAGATTCTCCAAGGAAAAATCCTCAGATTCGTATTCGTACTGAACTAGGAGAAGTAAATACATTGAAGATTCGGATTGCTGATAACGGTTATGGAATGACTGCACAGGTGCAGCAAAAAATATTCGATCCATTTTTTACTACTAAGGCAGTAGGAAGTGGTACGGGGTTGGGGTTGTCGATTAGTTATCAAGTGGTAGTGGACAAACATAAAGGTCAGTTAAGCTGTGAATCAACTCCGGGAGAGGGGACTGAGTTTGTGATTGAGATTCCAATGCAACAGTAAAAGAAGCTGTTAATACTGAAAAATTTAGATTCTTTAGTACTCAGCACTCTTCATAATATAGTTTGGTTTAGAACTTTATCGAACCGTATTATGGAGATATCAAGGAACGCTTGTTAACTCTACACTAGCCGCGATCGCAGAATCATTAAGAGATGGCTGTTGTTTTGCCTGTAATTCCTGTCGGAGATTCTTATAGGCAGATGGATCTGCTGGCATCATCAACTCTCCAAGCAGGTTTCCTGGTTTGCGGCGGGTGCCAAGACCCATATCCTGAAGTAACTCATCAATGTAATGGAATGTAAAAGGAGTTACACAAGCTCCACTGACGAAAGCATAAGGTCTATCTTTCTTCCTCCATTCCAATTCTGCTGTTACATCCTCTAACATCTGTTGCGGGGATGGTAAGGGTATATTTCCTTTGACATACTCTGATAACCACCTAGCACCAATTTCTGCTGATAACTGGGCACAGAAAGTATAGTTATAACCAACAAAACCCATCTGGGGAATATGAGGGTGAATGAGATGGCGGTAAAGATGGATAGTGCCTTCCTCATCAAATACGTGTCTGCGGTACTTCTCTTCTAAAAAAGGGATATCCTGAAGAAACCCTGTGCCAAAGACAACAATATCTGCCTGTATTTGTTCGCCGTTATCCAATTCCACGCCACTAGCAAAAAACTTGTTGATTTTTGTCTTCACAGGACGAATTTTACCTGTGCGTACATACTCAAAAAAGCCTTCAGGCACCAAGCCGACACTACAACCAATCAATTTGTTCATCGGCTGTTTGGGCACCATCCCACAAGCATCAAGGGGAAACTGTAAGCGCAGGATAATCTCATTTAGCCGCCAGAATGCCCACACTAGTGGCTTGCCAAAACTATGCAGCCACTTTTCCCATCCTTGAAGTTTATGATAGGGCATCCAAGTTTCTGCAAACCGAGTCAGGAAAATATACTTGATGTTGAACAAACCGAGAAAGAAGTTGGGAAATTTCCACAACGCTTGACGGAACACAAGGGTACATTCCTTAGCCTTGTTAGCTGCAAAATTCGCTAAATCAGTGGCTGATTTGCCAAAACCGACAACAACCACTCGCTTGCCCTCAATTACAGAGCCGTCATTAAAGTTGTTAGTATGTATTACCTCACCTCCGGCAGCAATAAACTCTTCCATCCCTGGCAAGTTAGGAATGTAGGGAATATCATAAAGACCATTGCATACAATCACAAAGTCGAACTCGTAATTTTGTTTTTTGATCTCCTTACCATCTTTTTGAAAGCTAACACTAACCTTCCATCCAGGAGTATTTCCTGATTTGCGCTCCACTTTAGTTACTTTTGCACCGAACTGAATTTTTTCTGTGACACCAAAGTGTTGGGCATAGGATTCAAGGTAAGCGCATATTTGCTCTCCTGAAGGCCATTCTGGATAAGAGGCAGGCATAGGATAGTCTGAGAAAGCATAGGTGTCTCTGGGGTTTTGGAGCGACAATCCTGGGTAATTTCTCGACCTTTCCCACACACCACCAAGTCCCTGCCGCTTCTCGAACAATGTAACCTCGTAACCTTCTTCAAGAAATGTCTTGGCTGAGACTAATCCGCTTACTCCTGCCCCAATCACGCATATTTGTTTCGCTGTCATCTTGGGTTCTCTGCAATTATTATCGGGCTTACGCAAGAATATATGCAGTAGGGGCAATTTATGAATTGCCCTAAGAAGAAAATCAAAGTTTTGACTATTGTTTGCGTAAGTCCTATATTAAATTAAATTGGTACAGGAATTTGATATGCGCTATCGTTAACTGATGAAGTAGGTAAATGATTGTCGCTGAGGTATTCTGACTGTTCTTGAGACTTGATTACATAAGTTAAGTATTCATATTGAGAGGGCAGATTTTTGCTCAGGTAATTAGCTTTTTCCTTAATTGCCTTAAATTTAGCTAGCGCCTTCTCGTCGTCAAGATGCTCCAGCAGAGGTAAACTACCTTCAGGCTTATGATTGAGTCCAAGTAACATTACAGAATAAGAGTATGTCTCGAAGCCATGAAAATATGGATTGATATTCTTTTTATTTGGTAATCTGCTTCTCCACAACTTTAACTTTTCTTGCAGTTCTGTAGGAACTTTAATTTCTTGCTTAGTTGCTTGCCAAAACTTTGTATCTGCTCGATCGCTAGCACGGTAATGGAGTACCAAAAAGTCCCGAACACCATCTAGACAGTTAGCGATCGCTCTATTATAGTTGCGGATCAACTCTTCATTGAACGACTTGCCTGGAAAGTGATTGACTAACTCTTCAATTCCATGCTGAATAAAAAATATGCCAGTAGATTCCAATGGTTCAACAAAGCCACTGGAAAGCCCTATTGCTACACAATTTTTCACCCATGAGTTTCTGTTACGTCCAATCCGCATCTGGATATGAGAGGCTTTGCAATTATCAGCAACATTTCCTAAATACTGTCGAAATTCTTGTTCTGCTTCCTGTGCAGAGATGAAGGCGCTGGAATAAACATACCCTGTACCATCTCTACCATACAAAGGTATATTCCAGACCCAACCTGATGAGAGAGCAGTTGCAGTTGTGTAAGGGTTGATGCCATTTTTCTGAATATCGCTTGGTATCTGTATGGCGATCGCGCGATCGCACAGTAGCGACTCTGAATAAGAAATGAATGGCTCACCAAGAGCTTTGTTAATCAAAAGACCACGGAAACCAGTACAATCAATGAAAAGGTCTCCACTGATAATGCCATGCTCGTTAGTATTGAGACTATCTATGCTTCCATCCTCGGTTAAATTTACATCTACCACATCATCAACAATTTGTTTTACGCCCCTCTGTATTGAATAATCTTTCAAGAATCTAGCAATTAGATTTGCATCAAAATGGTAGGCGTAAGGATATTGTCCTTCAGCATCAGCAAGTGTGATGAGATTTTTTTCAGAAAAATGTTTCTCTGAGAATAAATGTTCTACTCTATCATCAAAGATTTTGCCATTAAGATATCTCGGAGACCTTTGGCGATCGCATAGCGTCGGTGCCATGAAGCAGGAATAATCAAATGCCTCATTGGCACTCTTAAGTTTTAACCACCATTCAGAGATACTGAATCCATCAATAAAATCAAATCTTTCAAAAGGGTGGTAAAAGTGTCTCCGATCGGAATTCCAATCAACAAATTTAATCCCCATTTTATAAGTAGCATTGCATTTTGGCATCCATTCATACTCTTGTAATCCTAGAAAATCAAAAAATGACTTGATACTACTAAAAGTTGCTTCGCCAACTCCAATTTTTGTAATATTAGAAGATTCTACCAAGGTAATCTGAACATTTTTTTTCAAGGCTTTGCTCAAATAAGCTGCCGTCATCCAACCTGCTGAACCACCACCGACAATTACAACATTTTGTACGTGCTGTGACATAGTAAAATTTCTCCTTCCGGCTTGAATTAGGTATTAATTTTCAATTTCAATAAATTTGCTGATTAATTTATGCAGTTTTCAATGGTTGCTCAATTTTATGGTTTTTGGCATATACCAAAAGACCATTTGTAAATTGGGTAAAAACTGTAAATAAGTTTTCAATCAGTTCAAAAGCTTCTTGTTGGGCTGCTTCTGATAGTTGAATATCTTGTAACAATTGCTCTATTCCAGATGAACCTGTCATGTGACCAGTTTCAACATCCAAATGGAAATCTGCAAAATATCGGCATGGTTTTTGGGTAATTGCTTTAATTTCTTTGCCAATCTCTGCTGCTATGGAAAACATTATATTACCTGTTGCTTCGGTAACTTCAATGACTATTAGTTTTTGAATAGGGGTAGCTTGCAAAGTATATCGATAGAGTTGATAGCTCAACCAGCGAGCATTCTGAGTTTCTTCACTCCAAAGAAATTTCAATGCATCACTAAATTGCAAGGTTTTGTCAAATTCTAGATTCTTCAAATCTTCCAGAAACCATAGCCAATGATGATCGTCTTCATAAGTATGTTTGTTAATTAATGTCTGAATTGGATCGTTTGTTGGTTCTACTCGTAAAAAATACTTATTCAGTTCTCCAAAATTCATAATAAAATGAGCAGCACATGGTGCCCAAGCTAACCTTTGTCTGGGATTTATACTTTTCTCTTGCATAAAATTAAACAATGGCACTTGAGCAAATTCTTGTTTTTTTTGTTCAATCAATGCTAGTACTTGTTGCATTTTTAATTGTGCTGATTTTCAATGTTTAATATTCAAGCAGAAATAACTTTCCGACTTTGTTGTGGGAAGGGTAATCTGCTCAAGCTTTGGTTGTTAAATTCTCCAAGCTTTTTTGATAATCATTAGCTCAAAACCCACTATTTGAATAGCAAATAATGTCTAATTTGTGATATTGCAGATTTAGTTAAAAGTGTGTAGATAATTGGTCTTTGAACACACGATCAATCCCGCCTCTATATCAGGGTTTTAGATGTATTGTGTTATATCGTATTGAGGCTAACGCTAAATTGTAACCAGCTAATTTACTGTTATTGATTTTTACTTTAACTTCAATATCTCTATGTAATAAGTGCAGCTTTTACGTAAGTACACTTGTTAAGAAAGAGTCTTATATGAGCGTTTCCTGCGCTCATAAAAACCAAATCGGCTGGTTAGGCCTTCTACCTTAGCTAAAATTTGAGTATATACTTGGAAATATTTTTAGACTTATTGTAGCTAAAGATAGTATAAATAATTACTTTGTATCCTCAAGTATTAATGTAGAATTAGCAGTACGCCCAAATTCTTCTGGCGCATATTGCAGATGAACTTCTGCACCAGTTCAAGAAAATGTCCCAGGTGTCACAGAACGGAATAAGTAATGCAAGCTATAAACTCCTGGTTCCAGGTGGTCGGCGTAGGCGATAATGCTTTGTAAACATTCTCTATAACTGATATAAGTTCAGCTTTATGACTAAATATTTATATCTTGCAAGAATTCACAAGAAAAAAGCGATCGCCTACTCTTCTCTCAGTAGCAAGAATGCGATCGCTCTTTTTACAAAAGCTTATATAGTTTTGATAGTAAAGTATTCAGTACCATCTTCATCAATACTACGCAATAATTCTTTGGCTAAGTTTGACTATTGATCTACCGTCAGATTCCTCAACTTTTCTTCATCAAAAGTAAGCCCATGACGTTCTAAATATGGGCGCAAATTTATTTGAATGAATAAATCTTTTAGTTCTTGGGCAATTTCTTGGGGTGGATTTCCTGATAATGCGATCGCAATTAAACGTTCTGCTGCTTGAAATTCACCACAGTCTATTGCAAGAGTCGCAGCACTACGATGCAATACTGAACGAGTTGGTTCGGCATCAAGTTGATTGGCCATCAGTGCAGCAGCTTGAGATTCTTTTTCAAAAGCTTGTCGAGAAACTTGACTAGCTTGCTTTAAGTCTCCTCTAAGTTTAGCAGTAAAAGCTGCTTCGGCTAAATCCATCGCTTGTTTATGCAACTCCTGAATCTGACTCATTTTTCCACAATAAAAGATAGGGGTCTGCTAAATTCAACAACAATAACGAGAAGTGCTATATAAGGTGGGTGATTTGAAGAGTAAGATTGACTGGCAATTGCCAGTCACTGGGGAAGGTAGACTGAAGTTGTGTTAAGCAATTAGGGGTTAAACTATGGTTTGGAAAATAACTCCCGAAGAATTGTTGGAGCGTTACGCTGACGGGGAACGTAACTTTGCTGGAATTGAATTGGTTTATTCTGGCTGGCCTTCCTCCAGTTCCAAGTATAGTAGTCCAGGGATTGATCTTGACGGTGTGGTTTTGCGAGATATCAACTTGCGAGGAGCTTACTTCCCTTATGTCTACCTGACTGGAGTCGATCTGACTGGAGCCGATTTGGGAGGAATTTTCATGCGTGGTTGTAATTTGGTTGAAGGGATAATTCGTGATGCCAATTTGCGTGCTGCTAATTTGAAGCAAAGTGGCTTCTTCGATGCTGATTTGCGGGGAACTGACTTGGATTACATGAACGCCTGTGGTGCTGGATTTCGTGGAGTTCAAATCGGTTCTTTCGAGCGTGCTATTCTCGCTTATACTGACTTTGAAGGTGCCCATATCAGTAGCAATTTGATCTGTCGAGGTCAGAATTTGATTTGGCACACCACTATGCCCGATGGAAATGTTGTTGAAGGTCCACAGTGGGGGAATGGTCGTGATGCCAGATGAGGATAATTCTTCATCAGTTGCAGTAATTAGAGAAGCCGATAAGGTATCAAGTTGTGATACTGTTTAAGACTCAATATTTATATCTTGCAAGAATTCACAAGAAAAGAGCGATCCCCTTTTGTTATCTCAGTAGCGGTAGGCTGAATGCTTTTGTTACAAAAGCTCATATGTCAATCGTAGATATTCTCCCGACGCAAAGCCTCATCAGGCAAGCCTGGACTGTTAGCTGAATGACTTGCAGCCCACCTCCTCCACTTTGCTGCTTTCTCTTCTGGAGACAATACGCGTGAACGTTCAGGACGCAAAATCAGTACATCTCCCTGAACTTCTAAGCTGTAAAATGTCCCAGGTTGTAGTTTTCCCAACACCTCAGATGGTAAATACAAATCGCCATGTTCGTTGACTTTGAGAATATGTGTCACTGCCTCGATCTCCCATAGGCTTTGAACATTTATAGATTCCCTTTCTTACATCTTAAGTTGTCACGACTTATCCTCAACCACCAATGTAGACTCAGCAGTACGCCCAAATTCTTCTGGCGCATATTGCAAGTGAACTTGGGCACCAGGCCAAGAAAAAGTACCAGGTGTCACAGAACGGACTAAGTAATGCAAGCTATAAACTCCTGGTTCCAGGTGGTCGGCGTAAGCGATAATGCGATCGCGGTACACATTCTTAAACCCAAGTTCCCAGCTATCGGCTTTTGCTTGTAATGCAGCTGTAGCAGTTTGAAAACTCGCATCCACCGCCTCAAAACCTGATGGTAGCGGATCTTTTATCACCAGATGATCCACAGAACGATCGGCAATGATTTCTAAACCAATATCAAACACCTGTCCAGAGGCTAAAGTCAAGGGTTTATCGAAAGCATAAAGACCTGTTTTTTGCAAAACTTTCTCTTTATTTACTTGACTAATTTCTCGTGTTATGCGTAGTCCGTTAAATCTGCCTGGTTGATTACCTTGCAAGCGATAATTATAAGCAACCAGATAGTGTAAAGTGCCATTACCTGATTTTTGTAGCGTTAAATCATTACGCCCGCGAGGTAATTTATTCATCGGCACATTTAGCTGTAAGCTGGGATTTTGATAGCCGTTAAACTGATTTTCTCCTAACTTATTACCAGCTAATTCCACTGTGGCAACAAAATTAGGTGGCGTGGGTTGCAGTTGACTATAATCTACCAAAGCTGTTAAAGCTTGGGCATTATTATAGTTGGTTTGCCACGTACCATCCCGTCGCAATGCCAGAAGACTTTGGAATAATTTATCTATAACTTCGGGTTTACTTTGTTTGGCAATAAATAAGCGTAAAGCTTGCGCTTGCGTCGTAGTAGATGAACTCATCCATCCCCAACTAGTTGGTAAACTTACAACTGCTGTGCGACCAGTTTCATAGATATTCTGTTGCAGCTTGTTTACTAATTGTTGAGATTCATCTTGCCATTCTGGGAATTGAGATAAGTATCGCGCTAGTTTAATTTGAGTTGCTATATCAAAATTATTGCGCTGTTCATAAATATCTGCGAGAAAAGTATTGCGTTTGTCTCCTAATTCTGCTAAAGAGATTAAAGCATTAAGTTGCAGTTGCCTTTTACAGAGTAGTTGTTTGCAAAAGTCGTATTCTCCGGAGTTTGCTAGAACTTTTTGTAAATAAGCTTTCAGGCGAGACACCATTGCAGAATCGACTAAATTAGGGAACACCTGACTAGCTTTAGCCAAAGATTCACCTGTATAGGAAGAAACCCAAGGGTCGGATTTTTCTTGTCCGGGGAAAGCAGCAAAACCACCATCAGCTATTTGGAGTTTTGGTAATTTTTCAATTGCTTGACTTGCCTGTTGGCTAGGATTAAATTCTGTAAATGTCTGACCATATTTCTGTGCAATAATTTGCAAATTAGCAGCAATTATTAATTGACTCGCCGCCGGTTCTGTAAATGGTAAATCATCATCTTCTACAGCCTGTTTTGCTGGTGCTTTAATTTCTGGAATCAAAGTACTCGCCAACTGAATATCTAAACCTCCCGCATCAGGGAAGGTATTTTTATCAACATTCAGGGGAATCTTCACCTGTTTTTCAGTGACGCTAGATTCAACGACTTGTTCTGTAATTTCAATTGGCTTAATTTCCAAGGGTACTTCAAAAGCATCTGCGGCTGTACCATTTAGCTGAGTCGTAAAGCGAACTTTACCAGTTCCCACACTATCCGCCAGCATGGGAAAACGATAAGCATGAGTTGCGGATTCAGCTTTGGTTTGCAAAGAAGTCGCTGTGGGGTTTTTATCAGCAAACTTCACATTATCGCTAAGTTCGCCATTTATTGAGAGATTCCCTGTATTCCCAGTGTTGTTAGTTACGGATAAACCGGCGAGAATGCGATCGCCTGGACGAGCAAATTGTGGCAAGATGGCATTAGTTAGCAGTGGCTTGGTGCTGATGAACGTCGCCTCCCCATTCCCGAAACGCAGATTTCCATCAGTGGCCACAGCCATCACTCGCCATGTAGTTAAGTCATCCGGGAGTTTAAAGGTTATCTGTGCGTTCCCATTTGCATCGGTAAGGACAGAACCGTTGTAGTAAGCTAAGGCTTGAAAATCGGTGCGAGTGCGAGTATTGGCTGCACCAGTGGAGAAACCACCGCCATAACCCCAACCTTTGGGTTTAGCTACATCTTGTGCTTGTAATATGACATCTGGTCGATTATCGCTAAAGCGCGTAGAAATTGGCTGTTCTGCATAAACTGTATCTACCAAATTTGGCGGACGATAACCAGAAAGTTGTAACACCGCCTCGTTTACCACCATGACTGTAAACTGTCCTTGGGTGGGGTTTCCTTGATTGTCTTTCAGTTCTAGTTGTACTGTTTCTTTTGCGCCAGGTTCTAATGATGCTTGCACTGGTTTAACTTGCAGTTTTAAATACTTATCCTCTAAATTAACTTTAAAAGGTGTAAAACCAATCTTCACCAAGTTTTCTAAACTTCCCGCTTCCACTTGGTTAATGGGTTTACCTTGTCTGACTAATACAGCTTCAATCGCTGCATTTGGCAGCATTTCTGGCGTAACTTGAAACTGAATTTGGGGCGTGCCTCCCTGAACTTTGATAATCTGCTGATAAAGGGGTTTATCTTTAATCACAGCAAAGTACAATTCTGCATCTGCATAGGGAGATTGAATTAGTGCAGTAGCAGTTTCACCAGGTTTAAACTCTTTTTTATCTAATTTAACTTCTAAAACATCTTCTTCTCTAGAACCCCAAAATACTGGATTTTCTCCAGTTGCCCAAATTTGGAAATCTGTGGCACTTAATTCACCTTTAGCATCGCTAAAATTAACTCTAATCCGATATGAAGCGGATTCTGGTGCTGTTAAATTTACCGATTGTGGATTACTCGCAGATGTAATTTCAGCTTGTGCTACTGTTTTATATTCAACTTGATTTTTTGGAGTTCGGCTACCTTCTACCAATTGGGTAACGCTGCTATATTTAATCTGTTGTAATTCCACCCGTACCCGTTGACCTGTGATTGGTTTTCCTGTAGGGTCAGTAACAATCACTTCAACAGGAAAAGCCTTACCAGCATCAGCGATGAAATTACTTTTTAATCCAATCAGGCGATTACTTGGTAAAGCTGTAAATGTTTTGGAATTCGCTACCGACAAATTAGAAACATCTGCAACTTGCACATCTACTTGGTAAGTCATCGGATATGGTAAATCATTAGCCACATTTACAGTTTGACTACTTTTACCATTAGCATCTAGTTGGGCATTAGTTTGTAATACATCAGTAGATATAGTAGGGTTTTCCTCCGGCCATAACCATTGCCTACCAAAAGTAAATCCCTCCCAACCTTTAGGAACAAAATCAGCCTGCTGGCGAGTAATAAAATATTTTGCTTCTCCATCTTCTACAGGCGCACCAAACAAATAATTGCTTGTAGCATTAATATTAACTTTCTCGTCAATGTATGCAAATTCTTTATCTAAGTTAAGTTCGACTTTAAAGTTGGGTGGCTTAAACTCAGCTACCCGAAATTCTCCAGAAATTTCTTGTCCATTTTTACCTTTCGCCTGGATTGTATAGTAGCCTAAGCGCTGAGTAGTTTTGATTGGCAACTCCAGAGAAAAACTGCCAAATTCATTTGTGGTTTGCGTACCTAAGCTAGTTTTTTGTCCATCGGGATTTACCAAAGTTAATTGGTAAGCAGCATTTTTATCTTGCTGAATTACACCATTTTGTAAATAGTCTGCAAAACCAGTCAACCAGGCCTTTTCGCCTGGTTGATATAACTGTCTATCCGAGAAAATTACCCCGCGTGATTCTGGCTTCTTATCTTGCCAACCCGCATCAATACCGTAGCCATAAACACCGCTATATTCTTCAGTTCTAGCAAATGCCCAATCTTGATTTTCACGGGCAATTACTAATAACTGTGGTGATTTACTAGAGCTTTCATTGCCAGAATAACATTTCTGTAATCCTTCACGAACAATTCTAAAAATTCCATTGTTATCAGTTTTACCTGTTGCACAAGGTACTGGTTCGGGGCGAGATTTTGCTTGTAATTTTGATTGATAAATTTCAACAGCAGCCGCTTGAACTGGCGAACCATCTGTAAGATGATTGACACGAATTAACCCTGACTCAGGAAACCACTGAGTAAATACGCCCAAATTTGTTAATTCAACCATGCCATAAGTCGTAGGTTCGCGCCACAGTTCCTTGCCATTCTCCTGATATTTATTCGTGCGGGCTTGGACTCCATAAGCTAACATGCCCGTAGTAGAATTTATTTTTTCCCGCAGAGGAACAGCAATATCAACTGATTGATTTTTCTTACCCGATACCTTAAAGCTTTGCCATTCAGCAGGTTGTGGTAATAAATCATTACTATTATTAAAATAAACTAAATCTGTCGGTTGGATTACTCGATAAGCTGCTTTATATTTAGATTCTGGCAAATTTCCCGTACTAATATTTAGCTGTAAATCTTTACTTATAGGGAAAATATTCAAATCTGATGGTACCCAAATATCCCCAGCTAAATCTCCAGTATCATATTTAAGGGTGACAGGTTTACCCAAAGTTTGCCCAAACTTATCTTTGAGATTTTCGCCGATAGTAATTGTATAAGTCTTGGCAGGTTCTAGCGCATAAGGATTAATCCCGACAATTTTATCTTCATCATTAACTTCCAAAATTCTCGAAATTTCTTTTGGTGCTGGATTAATAGTAATGTTTTCTTTAGCTGAATCTGCTAATAAAATGTTATTAAATTCAAGCTGCGGGCTGCCTTTAACAAATCGTCCAAATGTTCCGCCTGAATCCGGCTGTCCGTAATAGTTAATTTTCTGAAATGCTAAAGGCGAATAAGTTGCTAATTTACTGGCAAATTCTTTCTCTGTCGCTAGATTGCCATAAGCAGGACGTATTCCGGGAGAAAATACCAGGCGATAACTAGTTGCTTTTTCTAGATTTTGCTGTGAGATCAGATTATAAATCCAATTGCGTGCTGAAGGGTCAAATTTTTCTAAAGGATCTTCTTCATTTTTTAATGGTTTTTCTTCTTTGTTTAATTCAACTTTAAAACCTATACCCTTCTTTTGACCTTTGGGAATTAGTTGTAAATGTTCTTGTACAGAAGCTAAATCCAATTCTACATTAGAAGTAAACTGTAATTTTTGTTGTAAATCAATTGGTTCGATATCAGCTTTCTCTATAGGATTGACACCGGGTAAATTAGTTATTTTAATGGATTCAGTGTTGAAAGTCCAAGGTAAATCTTTTTCTAGACGATGATTTTTTAAATCGGCTAAACCTGCTTTGAGAGTGACTTGAAATCTTGTCGCTATTGGTAATGCTTTTTCAGCTTGGAATCCCACCATACGTGGTGTTAAAAAGCGAAATTGACCGGGTAAAGGCGGCCAAAGAGCAAATTTTTGTAATAATTTTTGCTGTTCTGGACTATCAAGACTTTCAACTGGGATTAAAGCTTCTTTAAAACGGATGCGGATTTGATTGAGGGGTTTTGCATCTCCAATGGGACTTATTTGTTCAATCCAGTCTGGTAATTGTGGTGGTGTGAGTGGGGATACTGCTGGAAGTTGTTCTTTACTTGAATTGATACCAAAGAAATTACATCCTGTCATCGCTAGCATGAATGTGAAGAGAAGAATAAATTGTATTTTTCTCTTCTGGCGTGAAAAATGACTAATTTTTTTTAACAAACCGCTAAGGACGCTAAGAAAGAGATAGAGAATTTTACGATAAGAACTGAGTAAAAATTTGATAATCATATTTTTTAGTAATTTAAAATAAAAAATTCACAAATTATAGCAAGCAAAAGTTTGCATTACCTGATTTACTTGGTAATGACAAGATTAATAAAGGATGCAGACGACTATTTTTTACTCAGACTTTGGATTTAACTATGTTTATTTACATAGATAACCAATCTAGTGTAATTGTTCCAAAAAATCACTACAATTCTTAACTAATTAATAAGTATTTAACTTCTGCAAATATTAATTTACATCTGCTAAGTGATTTCAAATAAATTATTAAGGATTTGACATATTGACTGATATAGATGTAATCGCTGCGTCAAAATTAAGGTAGGTTTTCTTGGACAGGGGATTCCCTGATGAAACTAATTTTACGATCGCTACTCAAACTTAAGCACAGTAGTAAAGTTATCCTGGCTGTGCTGCTAATCTGTCTGGTGGTACGCTTACTTCCTTATTTTGCGCCTATTCGGGCCGCAGATATTGCCCAAAATCAGTTGGCAATGCAATTTAGCGATCGCAATGGTTTACCATTAGGAACATTGCTCACCCGCGACCAAGAGCATACATCAGTAGTACCACTAAATCAGGTTTCGCCCCAGTTTATCCATGCCATTTTAGCCGCCGAAGATAGCAGCTTTTACCATCATGGGGCGTTGGATATGAAAGCTGTTATCCGCGCCAGCAAAGAAGCCATCCACGCCAAAAGAATTGTTTCCGGTGCTTCCACAATTACTATGCAGTTGGCGCGAATGTTAGATCCAGTGCCGCGCAGCTTCTCTGGTAAACTAAGTGAGATTTGGCTAGCTTGGCGGTTAGCAGCAGGGATGAACAAAGATGAAATTCTGGCTGCATATATCAATCGGCTACCAATGGGCGGGAATATATATGGTGTGGAAGCCGCCGCACAGACTTATTTTTCCATTCCAGCTAGTGAATTGAATCTTGCTCAAGCTAGTTTGTTGGCTGCTATTCCTAATAATCCCACATATTTTAACCCTTACGAACATTGGGAACGGCTGAAGCAGCGACAAAAATACGTCCTTAATCGGATGGTACAGGAAAAGTACATTAGTGGAGCGATGGCTACGCCAACGTCTGCGACGAACGCAACCCGAACACAAACCGAAAAAGTTGTGTTTCAATCTCGCCAACGGGGAATTATCGCCGCACCACACTTTTTATTTTGGTTAGCCAATCAGTTTGATAAGGCGCAAACAGAACAAAATTCCCCCATCCGCACGACTATCAATCGTCCTTTGCAGCAGTTTGTCGAAGCACAGCTACAACAGGTAATTTCTTCCCTAGCCGCTAACAATGTCCATGATGCTGCTGCGTTGGTGATTGACAACCACACTGGTGAAGTTTTGGCTTATGTCGGTTCACCTGATTACTTTAATGAAGCTAAACTGGGACGCAATGATGGAGTGCAAGCACTACGTCAACCAGGTTCTACCCTCAAGCCTTTTGTTTATGAATTAGCTTTAGAAAAAGGTTTAATTCGCCCAAACAGCATTTTGGCAGATGTACCCGCCCATTATGCAATTCCCGGCGCGAAACTTTACAGCCCCACAGATTACACCGAAAGATTTCTTGGCCCGGTGCGGGTACGAATCGCTTTAGCAAATTCTTTAAATGTACCTGCAATAAAGGTGTTAGAAAAAGTAGGTGTGGAAACTTTCTTAGAACGATTGCATCAACTGGGATTTGAACACCTCAATCAAACTCCAGAACATTATGGTTTGGGGTTGACTCTAGGTAGTGGCGAAGTCAGTCTTTGGGAATTAGCCCGTGCATACTTAACCATAGCACGACAAGGAGAGGCGATTCCTTTAGTAAGCACATTTTCCAATTCCCCAATCCCTACAGACGCGATTCATCGCGTCTCTACAAACTCCCCACTCGTTAATCACACAATATGGCAATTAATCACCAACATACTCAGTGACAGCTATGCTCGTGCAACAGCATTTGGTGTAGACTCGGTGTTAAATTTACCCTTTCCTGTTGCTGTTAAAACTGGCACTTCTTCCAATTTTCGGGATACTTGGACTGTTGGCTTCACTACAGATTACACAGTCGCTACTTGGGTAGGCAACTTCAACGGCGAACCGATGCGACAAGTTTCAGGTGTGACGGGTGCAGCACCCTTATGGAATCGAATTATGTTACATCTGCACGAACATCAAGAACCAGCAGATTTTCCATCTCCAAAAGGTTTAGTGCAATTACCTGTTTGTGCAATTTCTGGATTACGACCCACTCCAGATTGTACCTCAGTGGTGCAGGAATATTTCTATCCTGAAGATAAAAGTAATTACGAACGCGAGCATCAATTCAATTTGCCACCAGAGTATGATGAATGGTTAGCAAAACAACAGCAATCAAATTTTACTTCTACAAGTTTGAGAATTTTATCTCCCCATCATGGTGATTTATTTTTAGTTTATCCTGGTGAACAAACGCAGCAAAAACTCGAATTCAAGCTAGCGGGAAATAAATCTGCACCAGTGGAGTGGTGGTTAAATGGCGAAAAGTTAGATACAAATTCAGCTAATTCTTTATTTTGGAATTTGCGTCCTGGTAAGTGGACTTTGGAAGCGAGAAGCGGTGAAATGATGGACAAAGTAAGCTTTCAGGTAGAATTAGCTAATGTTAAACCTACACGTCGAGGATTTTCTATTAGTAATAATTGAAATAGCAGCGATCGCTCTCTGTCAATGAAGAACTATTGAACGTGTCTGCTTGATAGGAATCTGAATAATAAACTCTGTACCCGTTACCAGGCACAGAAATACATTTAATTTTTTCTTGATGTTTTTCCACTAAGTAGTAGACATAATTAAATATAAAATAAACTTTTAGTTTGTAGTGAGCGATTTATCGCTCAGAGCAAGCATTATCAAGACTAAAGTCCTTACTACAAACTTGAAATTTATTTATGCCTAGATACTTATAATCTCGTGACTAATAGATAATCCTCAGCCCAATTACAGTATTATAACTGAAGCTTGTGCTAAAAACAAAAGCATCTAAATGAAGAATTATCGACTGAGATAAATTGCTGCAACCTGCTGTGAAAAAAGATGTTGCAGCAATAGCTCGATCGCGCTTTGTTGATGGACTATTCTCACAGTCTTGAGTTCGATGAATGCGTTGCTCGATACCAGTAACGAATTAGATACCGGAAAGTGTCAAACTAAATATGAAGTTTATAGAAAAACTGCAAACTCAAACCATGACTCAGCAACCAACTGATTTAGATAATAAAGCTGTATTTGAGCAGTTGTGGGAGATTACAAAGGAACTCCGCCAAAAATTAGAGGCTCGTTTTCAGTTACATCCAGACGCTTCTGTAGAAAATTTACAGCAATATAGCAGTCTTGATGGCAACATGAAAGGTTCGCTGACTGCTTTTTCTGGAGAAGAAATTGACTGGCTAGTGCATTCGTGGTTGGGAAACGCGGAAAAATCAAACTTTGGGACTATGCGTCTCACTACTTGGTTGAAGTCCCATATTCAGGTTCCTCATTTAGCCTTTGAGTTTGGCACACTTCCAGATGGAAATATTTTCTTTTATATAGATTACATTGCTAGAACTGAGCTTTTAACCGATTTGGCATATCTCGATCGCTACTATGAGCCAGTTAATCAAACATTCTTAAAGTTACAGTCAGATGCGCGGCTCAAGGTATTTACCAGCAAAAGTACTTATATTCGTCTATTTCAATCGCCTGTTAGCTTGTGTTATACAGGCGCACCTACTTTTGAAACTCTCGAACTAACTCGTACACTAGGACGCGAAACACTCGATCGCTGGTTAACTTGGGTAGATGCAGCCGAACCTGTGCCAGAAGATGCACGAGAAGCTTTAGCTGCTCGTGATTTAGCGCTCCGCCGTATCAGTGCTGAACGCGATCCAGGTAATAAATTTGCCGCACAGATGTTTGGCTCGGAATTGACAGATAAACTTGTGCGATCGCTCTGGGGTGGCGATCGGATTCTCTAAATTTGTCATTTGTCATTGGTCATTGGTCACTTGTACTGAGCGTAGTCGAAGTATTGGTCATTTGTTATGGCTCTCAATTTTCCATGTCCACTAATTTAGAATCGTACTGCGCTTTAGCATCGCAAGTTGCCTGTTATGCAATCAACCTTCACTCGCGATCGCCAATCACACTTTTACCCTGCTAATACTATGCTGGAAAGAGAAGTAGACCGCAAACACTTCCTGCAAACACAGCAAACCACCATTGAGTGCTTCAACAACTTGGGGATGATTTAAATTTGGGAATGGAAATTGGGGATTAGGAAGTAATAACAAATGACAAATGACAAATGACAAAACCAATAGAAGTCCGCAATCCCCGAACTGGCAAATTTGACTACGTAATTATCCCGCCGCCTCCAAGGTTGGTGGTACAGCAATGTAAGCGGACGCGCCGGGCACAAGTTCGCTGGCAGCAGTTGGGCTTAGAGGGGAGAATTGAAGCTTTACAGCAGTGGAAAGATGCGATAATATCTGGACGCGATCGCCTCACGGAAGCTTTGGTAAATGATACAGGAAGATTGTCAGCCTCGGTATTAGAAATAGACTCCTTCCTCTCCAGCATTGATCGCTGGTGTCGGTTAGCACCGGAATTGCTGCAAGAATCGGCAAAAAATACAGCCATTCCGTTTATTGCCTTGCAACAAACATCTGTTCCTTATCCCTTAGTTGGGGTAATTAGCCCGTGGAATTTTCCCCTGTCACTGTCTACTGTTGATACCATTCCGGCGTTGTTAGCAGGTTGTGCTGTCATTGTTAAACCCAGTGAAATCACTCCCCGCTTTGTAGCACCACTAATTACAGCACTCAACACTGTTCCCAAACTGCACGAGGTATTAACTTTTGTCGAAGGAGCAGGTGCAACCGGATCTCTTTTAATTGAAAATGTAGATTTGGTATGCTTTACAGGCAGTGTAGCCACAGGGAGAAAAGTTGCACAAGCGGCTGCAAAACAGTTTATTCCAGCTTTTTTGGAATTAGGAGGAAAAGATCCAGCGATCGTTTTAGAATCAGCCAACTTAGAATTAGCAACCTCAGCAATATTATGGAGTTCCGTTGTCAACACCGGGCAGTCATGCCTCTCAATTGAGCGAATTTACGTTGCAGACTCGATATTTGAAAAGTTTTACCATCAACTAGTAGCCAAAGCACATCGCCTTAAACTAGCCTATCCCACAGTCGAAAGTGGAGAAATCGGCCCGATCATCGCCGAAAAACAAGCAGCCATTATTAGCGATCATCTTCTAGATGCAGTGGAAAAAGGAGCAGTAATTCACTGCGGTGGTGTCATCGAGGATTTAGGTGGGGGTTGGTGGTGTCGTCCAACAGTGCTTACCCAAGTTAATCATTCCATGAAAGTCATGACCGAAGAGACTTTTGGCCCGGTTATGCCAGTCATGCCTTTTTCTGTAGTAGATGAAGCAGTCTCTTTAGCCAATGACTCAATCTATGGATTAAGTGCTGCTGTATTTGCCTCAGAAACAGAAGCTTTAGAAGTTGCTTACCAAATAGATGCAGGTGCTATTAGTATCAACGATGCTGGACTCACCACCATCATGCATGAGGGAGAGAAAAACGCCTTCAAATACTCCGGTTTGGGACAGTCACGCATAGGTGCAGCAGCGATGAAACGATTTATGCGAAAAAAAGCTATTTTGATTAAAACTAATGCTACTAATGACCCTTGGTGGTTTGAAAATGGGGAGTGACCAATGCCATCATCACTATGCAACTGATTAGCGTAACCAATGGCGTAGCTTGCCGCCGTACTCCTTTAAAGAAGCAAGCTACGCAAAGCGTCTCCAAGAGTTGGCATTGCATTCGCATCTTGTTCAAAATATCTATTTTACTAGAGGCGATCGCCTCCGCCACAGTTTCGTCCGCGATAATCAAAGCATCTGGAAGAATTTTGATGGTTTTGGTTCAGAACACAAGTCCATTCGTTCACAACACAAGTCCATTCGTCACAACACAAATCTATTCGTTCACAACACAAGTTCATTCGTCACAACACAAGTTCATTCGTTTAAAAAACAAATCTATTCGTTCATAACACAAGTCTTTAAGACACGCTAGAAAGATAATACCAATTTGAAAAAAAATGCGACAAATAGACCATTTGTAGAGACGTGATTCATCGCGTCTTTACCCAAGGATAATCATTAATTGAATTAGTATAAGTTTAGTCAAAAATGTGCATTGATGTAAGGGTAAACTATCCCGGTGGCTCAACTTTGGGAATGGCTGGAAAATGACTATCCCCCGCAAACCCTTAAAGTAAAGTTTAAATGCTGTAGGATGAGGGGCAGATAAAATTTAGAAAGTGCTGTGAGTGAAACCGTCTATATTGAAACCAGTGTTATTGGTTATCTGACAGCCAGATCGACCAAAAACCTGATTATTGCTGCTAATATCGAAATAACACCGGAATGGTGGGACTTTCGTCGAAACAACTTCATTCTTTACACTTCGGAGGCTGTTTTAGACGAAGTAGCTAAGGGAGATACAGCGATCGCCACTCAACGACTGGAGATTCTACAAGACTTTCCTTTATTGGCATTGAGCCAAGCCGTACAAAGTTTAGCTATTCAATTCCTGACCCAGAGTAATCTGCCTCCGAAAGCAAAGGTAGACGCAATTCACATTGCCGCCGCAACCGTCCACGGCATTGATTATCTGTTAACGTGGAACTGTAAACATATTGCTAATGCTCAAATCCAGGGTAAGTTAGCCGAGATTAGCCTTGATTTTGGCTATGTATTGCCTATCCTTTGCACACCCAACGAACTAATGGGATATTAGGTCATGTGGACAGATGAGATTGTCGAAGAGATCCACCAAATCCGTGAAGAGTATGCGAAGTCTTTCAACTATGATTTAGATGCAATATTTGCAGACCTACGTAAGAAGGAAGCAGAAAGCGGCAGAAAAGTCGTGAATTTGTCGCGGAAGCCCGGTCTAATAACACGTTGGAGCGGACAAACGAAAGATATTTGTGGTGATACAACGGATACTAGCCACCGCTTAACTTAGCTGTTAAAAGCCGACGAAAACGCGTAGGCGTAGCCCGCCGCAGGCATCGCTTAGAAGAAAAACAGAATTTGTTATGCTTCGCATCAAGTTATAATTTCTGCTCTCACGACTGAAGTCTCAGCAGTGGGATGAATATAGAAGCCCAATTTTTCGCAGACTCTTTGCTTTGCAGAATTTCCAGTCGGGATTTTGGCACTAATTAGCGTGAGTTTGACGGATAAGACAAGAAGAACGGCTAAGATAGTAATTTCTCCTTTCAGAGATAACCACTGATTATTCTCCAGTCCGCGCAGGCGGACTTTGTTTGTGTAGTCACAACTTCAGTCGTTAGGCTTTGATCTCAAATATGAACTTAGTAAGGTACACGCATGGCCAAAGGTGACAAAATAAACTTTTCTACCCCTAGCGGGTTTCCAGAATTTCTTCCTAGCGAAAAGCGTTTAGAATTATATTTGTTAGATATTATCCGTAGAGTTTTTGAAAGCTATGGATTTACGCCCATCGAAACACCTGCTGTAGAACGTTTAGAAGTACTGCAAGCTAAAGGTAATCAAGGCGATAATATCATTTATGGAATTAATCCTATATTGCCACCAAATCGACAAGCCGAGAGAGATAAATCGGACGAAACTGGTTCGGAAGCAAGAGCTTTAAAGTTCGATCAAACAGTTCCTTTAGCGGCGTATATTGCCCGTCATCTGAATGAATTAACCTTTCCCTTTGCTCGTTATCAAACCGATGTAGTTTTTCGGGGAGAACGGGCGAAAGATGGGCGTTTTCGTCAGTTCCGCCAGTGCGATATTGATGTAGTTGCGCGTCGCGAACTCAGTTTGCTCTATGATGCTCAGATGCCTGCAATTATCACTGAGATATTTGAAGCAATTAATATTGGTGATTTTCTGATTCGCATCAACAACCGAAAAGTACTGACTGGTTTCTTTAAATCATTGGGTATTGCTGAAAATCAAATAAAATCTTGTATTGGTATTGTTGACACTCTAGAAAAAATTGGTGAAAGTAAAGTCAAACAAGATTTAGATAAAGAAGGGATTGCAGCCGAACAGGCGCAAAAAATCATTGAATTTATCAAAATAGACGGTTCCGTTGATGAAGTCTTAGATAAGCTCAAACACCTTGCCCAAAATCTGCCAGAAACCGAGCAATTGAGTTTAGGAGTTAGCGAATTAGAAACGGTAATTGCTGGAGTGCGTAATCTCGGAGTTGCCGAAAATCGTTTCTGTATTGATTTATCCATTGCCCGTGGTCTTGATTACTATACTGGTACAGTTTACGAAACAACTTTATTAGGACATGAAGCTTTAGGTAGTATTTGTTCTGGCGGTAGATATGAAGAATTAGTCGGGGTCTTCTTGGGCGAAAAAATGCCTGGTGTCGGTATTTCTATCGGCTTAACTCGCTTAATTAGTCGTTTGTTAAAAGCTGGTATTCTAAATACCTTAGCTGCTACACCAGCCCAAGTGATGGTAGTGAATATGCAGGAAGATTTAATGCCTACTTATTTAAAAGTTTCTCAACGTCTGCGTCAGGCGGGAATTAATGCGATCACTAACTTTGATAAGCGTCCCTTGGGTAAACAATTTCAATTAGCAGAGAAGCAAGGAATTCAATTTTGCGTAATTATTGGTTCTGAAGAAGCAGCAGCACAAAAGTCATCGCTCAAAGATTTGAAAACAGGCGAGCAAGTAGAAGTACTACTAGAAAATCTAGCTGAGGAAGTTAAAAGAAGGCTTACTTAAAAGTTGATTTATCAAGTAGCAACTGTCTATTGCAATCTGCCTCATATATCATATTTATTTGGAAGTCATTTATGAGTTTATCGGATGTCCCTAATCTCTGGGTTCCTTTAGCACTTTTAGGTTTAATTGTTATAGCTGCTGTATTTTTCAGTCGCAGCAGTTGATATTTAAAGCATTACAGTTGAGGTGGAGGTTCAGTTGTATGTTTGCTGTTGTCACACCCGATACAATCCATTTATCCCCAGGTGCGGTAGTACGCCTACCTGGAAGCTGGCAAGATTATCAAGCACTCAATGAACAACTAGGCGATCGCTCCTCTCCTCGTATTAAATATCGAGATGGAGAAATTATCTTGATGGCACCGCTACCAGAACATGGGCGTAAAGTAAGTGTAATTGCAGATGTAGCCAAAGTTTTGCTCGATCGTTTGGGACGAGAATACGAAGCATTTACCCCAATCACAATGGAACTACCACAAGAAAGTGGTATAGAACCAGACTACTGTTTTTATATTGAAAACTGGGAAGCAATTGCAGGTAAAGATCGAATTAATTGGGGTGTCGATCCATCACCCGATTTGGTAGTGGAGATAGACATCAGCAGCTACACCGATGTCAATGACTACCTACCTTATCGAGTACCAGAAGTTTGGTTGTTTAGGAAAAACCAGCTGGTAATTTACAGATTGCAGGGCGATGTCTCACGACAAGCCGCTTCGCGTCTACGCTACACTGTTGAAACCAATAGCCGTTATTTCCCTAACATCAATGTGTCAGAAGTAGTCACAGAGTCTCTAAAAATTGCCTACGAGCGCAATACTAGCACTGCTATTCGGGAATTACGGCGGAAATTGGCAAGTGAGAATTAAAGATTTTGATTTTGCGCTTGCAGAGAATCTTCATCAACGGCGGCTACTTGATACGATAAAGTACAGAGTCTCACAACTTACTTTTAAATCAATAGAAAAGGAATGCGTACATGGGAAAAGGGAGATTAGAAGCATTCAGCGATGGGGTGATTGCCATCATTATCACCATCATGGTGCTGGAAATCAAAGTGCCGCATGGGTTCGATTTAGCCGCGCTACGTCCACTAATCCCAGTATTTCTGAGCTATGTGTTGAGTTTTATTTATATCGGCATCTACTGGAACAATCACCATCACCTACTACAAGCAGTCCGACACGTTAATGGGCGTATCCTTTGGGCGAATTTGCATCTGCTATTTTGGTTGTCGCTAATCCCCTTCGTCACTGGTTGGATGGGCGAGAATCACTTTGCCGCCATGCCTGTTGCCCTTTATGGTACGGTGTTGTTGTTGAATGCGATCGCTTACTTCATTCTGACTCGTACCCTGATTTCTCACCACGGCAAAGATTCGACTCTAGCGATCGCAGTTGGTGAAGACTTCAAAGGAAAAATATCAGTAGTTGTCTATGCTGTGGGAATTCCACTTGCCTTTGTAAACTCATGGTTTGCTTGTGCATTGTACGTTTTAGTCGCAATTATGTGGCTGATTCCTGACCGTCGCATTGAGAAGATTTACACTTCCTAAAGGAATTACGAATTATAGCAAGGGACACTTCGGCAAGCTCAGTGCATCGCTGGGGACTGGGTGAAAAGCCTTTTTGTGTCTAAGTTTTATCGTCTGTTGATGTCCTAACCACCAAGGCTTGTGCTATACCTCAGCTGTTACGCATTTAATTTGTATGTATAAAAAATCAATAACACGAAGTATCTTTTAAGACGCTTCGCGTTTAGTTGCTAAAAAAGATTGCCTAACTGATTGTCGTCTTAAGCTGCAACTTTTTCCTCAAATGGTTTAAAGGTTTTTTTACTAGCACCGCAAATTGGACATTCCCAGTCTTCAGGAATTTCTTCAAAAGGTGTACCAGGTGCAATTCCCGAATCAGGATCGCCAGCAACGGGATCGTAAATCATGCTGCATTGTTTACAAATCCATTTGCGAGTTTTAGGTTCTTCACCAGCAACTCTAGTTGCTGCTTGTCCTCCGTTTAATACTTCTAAGGCTTCAGCGTAGCGATCGGCGTGGTAATTTTCGATGAATTTTAACAAGCCAAAACGGTGAGCAGCTTCTCGAAATGTATTGGCATGATCGGTAGATTCTTGAGCTTGTTTGAGAAATTCTTCAGCTGCTGGATTGTCGCGATCGCGTTGAGCATCTGCGGCAAAATCTGGATACATTGTAGTATATTCGTAAGTCTCGCCTTCAATTGCCAAAGATAAACAGTGAGATACAATTTCCCGCTTTTGTTCATCAGTTAAAGCAGCTGCATCTTCTACCACAAGTTCTGGATGTAGTAACTTAAAATGTGCAAAAGCGTGTTCAGTTTCTTGATCTGCTGTTTCTTTAAAAAGTTTCGCTAAGTCTGTAAACCCAAGTTGACGCGCTACATCTGCGAAAAACAGATACTTCCGATTTGCCATCGATTCACCACCAAAGGCAGCTTCTAGGTTTTGAAGTGTAGTAAAGTTGGACAAATCCATAATTTTTTAATACCTGATAAGTGATATTTAGTGCAAAAGCACAGACTCCACAACCAAATAATCAGCCGTTATTTGTATAAGTAATAAATGCTTTATACAAACTTTGTCATCCCATAAGCAATCCGTTTTGATCGGAAGCTAGCACGGCTGTGTTCTCTTACTTGGACAATTATAAAACCGAAAAATGGTACAACTGACAAATTATATTTTTGATTTAGAGATGACTGTGATTGCTTTAATTTGTCTGAAGTTCTAAAAATGGATAGTCGGTGTATCCTGTAGCGTCAGGGGCATAAAATGTTTTTGGATCTGGAGCGTTCAAATGTGCATTAAGTTCTAAGCGTTTTGGTAAGTCAGGATTAGCAAGATATAACTTGCCAAAAGAAACTAAATCTGCATTGCTACTAGCAAGAATGTTATCTCCTGTTTGGCGATCGTAGCCACCATTAGTAATCAAAGTACCTTGGAATATTTGCCGAAAGTAGGGTGTAACTGGGTTCATGACTTCGTGGGTTGCTAAATCGACTTCGTTCGGTTCCATCAGGTGAAGATAGGCAAGTCCAAAGGGGTTAAGAGCATTGATAGCATAACCAAAAGTTTCTTGAGGGTTGGAGTCATGCATTCCATAAAAAGTGTTACTTGGCGAAAGTTTGATCCCAACCCGGTTTCCACCCCAAACGCTAGCGACTGCTTCCACAACTTCTAAGAGGAATCGGCTACGCTTTTCTATTGAACCGCCATACTCATCTGTGCGCTGGTTCGAGCCATCTTGGAGAAATTGATCGATTAAATAGCCAAATGCACCGTGAAGTTCAATCCCATCAAAACCAGCCGCCAAGGCATTTTCGGCACCTTTGCGGAATTGCTCGACAATTTCAGTAATTTCTGGAGTTTCTAAAGCGCGGGGAGTTTCCAACGATACTTTACCTATGGGTGTGTGGAGTGAGCCAATCCCTGCGATCGCACTGGGAGCAACTGGCAATTCTCCATTAAGTAAAGCTGAGTGAGAAACTCTCCCAGAATGCCAAAGTTGCAAAAAAATTCTGCCCCCTTGTTCGTGTACTGCATTAGTTATCAACCGCCATCCTGCCACTTGTTCTTCTGAGTAAATTCCTGGACAGTTAATGTATCCTAAACTCAGAGGTGAAACCATTGTACATTCAGTAACGATCAGCCCAGCACTGGCGCGTTGGGTGTAGTAAGTTGCCATTAGCGAGTTGGGAATACTTGCAATTGCCCGTAAACGCGTCATCGGTGCCATTACGATTCGGTTTGGTAGAGTATAAGGGCCAAGCTGAACTGGTGTAAAAAGATTGATATTGGAATTCATGACTTAAATTTCGATTACGGCGTTGCACATTCCTGACTGAGGTTTGAAAACGGCGATCGTTAGGAGAACTTTTCCTCAGGCGATTCCACCGTTGACACGGATGTTTTGCCCAGTGATCCACCTAGCTTCATCGCTAGCAAGAAACGCTACTACATCGGCGATTTCTTGGACATCTCCCAGTTTATTAAAAGCAGCCATTTGCGCTAAACGATCTATCTGTTCTTGTGTTTTGCCTTCTCGAAACAGTTCTGTATCAGTGGGGCCAGGAGAAATAACATTAACTGCGATCGCTTTTGCACCTAATTCTTTAGCTAGTACCCGTGTGATTTGTTCAACAGCACCCTTGGTTCCTACATAAGCACTATAAGTTGGCAGCATCATCGCTGTAGTTGATGAGGAAAAATTGATAATCCGCCCGCCTTCTGATATATGTTGCGCGGCTTGTTGACAAGCAAAATAAGTGCCTTTGACATTAATGGCAAAAATCGCGTCGAAATCTTCTTCTGTCACCTCAGTAATTGGTTTATAGAAGGCAATTCCGGCATTGTTGACCAAAATATCGACTTTACCAAAACGTTCAAGTGTTTGTTCAAATAACCTTTTGATGTCAGCTACTTTGCTAACATCAGCTTGGATAGCGATCGCTTCTACTCCCAACTTTTCAATTTCTGCAACAACTTCTTGTGCTTTACCTGCATTCCCCGCATAATTAACGACAATAGATGCGCCATTACCAGCTAACTTGAGTGCGATCGCTCGTCCAATTCCCCGCGATGCACCAGTAATAATTGCAACCTTCCCGGATATTGATGCCATAGATTAATCGAGTTTAATTTTAGTTAACTAAAATGATTATCTATTGTTAAAGGTACTGTACCAAGATTAAATTTAGCGATCGCTGCTAAAACTCCCGACTTGATTCCAGCCAAAATCCCGCCAGTGAATTCAAGTAACTCTCAGGCGGGAGAAATGAAGCTAAATTGAACTTATAGAGTCTTCATTGAGCTAAACACAATGCCTACGCCAGTAAACTACGCCCTACCGAACTTGACAGAATTTAAATGCTGATGACACAGGTATTGTATTGACCATAGTCTACAAACATCTTTTATAAATTGTCTGTCTTCGTTAACCAAAAGCTCATCTGGTTTATCATATCTGCGTAGATTAAATTATTTGAAGAAGGGATTTTCTGAACCTATCACGGATTCATTCTCAATTGGACATGTTGGTTCAGATAAGAGTGTTCCATTAAATGTATAAGTAGTGCCGTTGGAAATGATAGCATTACCACTTATCCTCCGATCTGGAACAAAGTCTCCTCTTACTTGACCGCTAAGTGCGATACTTTCTTGTGAAGTTGTATTTGTTACTGCTTGCCAATTTCTCTGATCTCGACCTAGATTTGTCCGGCTATAAGTAGCATCTATTCCAACAAAGCGAAGGCTGCTACCATTGGCGTTAAATTCCAAACAAACAGTAAAATTATCTCCCTGACTCGACTGAAAATTGACATCGTAGCTTTTGCCCTCCACTCCAGCTTGTACTGGCGCAGCCAACAACATTGTTTGTCCAAGTAAACAAGTTAAAACTAAACCAAACTTAGATTGGATGATTTTCACTGACATAATTGTTTGCCTCTGTTAGGTAATCAAGTAATTGCTTACTTTTATTCATTGGTGATAGGTTAAAGTCATTAACCTATCACCACTACTTATTGGTGATTAAATTTAGTCAAAATCGAGGTTGCAAAGGTAAATTTCCAGCCTGTGATGCCTTCGCATAGCGTTTCATAGACAAGACTAGCTACGCCTACGCATATTTAAAAACATCGTTCATCCTTGCCATAAAATTTAGTATAAAGCTTAATTAAATACTCGATAGCATAGATAATTTACAGCGTAATCACTCTTGACAAAACGAGTTATATCTTAAAATTTCACTAATGCTTTCTTTTGAGGAGAAAAGAATGGAAGTGAGTTCAGAGTGTATTGCATAGATAGACACCTAGAGACTATTTTACAAGTTCTCCAATAAAGAGCGATCGCTATAGTAACGCTCTTGGGTGAAAATTGGTAGGAGACAAGATTGAGACTTCTCCCTTGCTCCTTTTTTCTACTCCCCTTAATTAAAATTCTGGAACGATCGCAACACCATCTCTAAGATTGAGCAACCCTGAAATAATAACTTTATCTTCTGGCTGTAATCCTTCAATAACTTGGTAATTATTACCTTTGATCTCGCCTAGCTTTACTCGCCTTTGCCGAGCTACTTGTTGGGATACACCTTGGTGAGATGTCTCTGTTTCAACGACATAAACAAAAGTGTCACCGCCTACACGAGTCATTGCTGTTGTGGGAATCAAAACTCCGGGGCGCTGATTCCAGAACACTCTAGTTCTCACCAATTGATCTGCACGTAGCTGACCGTTAGTGTTGTCAAACAGTGCTTTAATCAGTATGGTTTGTGTTTCATTGCTGGCATTAGGTGCAATAAAAAATATTCTACTTCTACCAAGCTTTTGACCTTGTGTGTTCATCACCTCTACTGGCATACCCTTACGCAATTGGGGCCCTTGTTGTAGTGGTACAGAGATATTCACTTCTAAAGGCCGATTTTGGGTGATATTAACTAATGGTGTAGAAGTATTAACTAAATCACCAACTTTCACAGGGATGTTGCCAACTGTGCCATTAAAAGGAGCGGTAATTTTGTCAGACTGGGGCTGTTGTGTTTGAGGATTTACATTAGATTGCTGCAAAGATTTTTCAGCCTGCAAGATGGTAGCTCGTTGTGCTTGAATTCTGGAATCTATTGCATCTAGACTAGTCTTAGCATTGGCAAGTCGATTAGCAAACTGATTGCTAGTCTGTCGAGACACGGCTCCTTGTTCAGCTAGGCTGACAAACTTTTCGTAGTTCTGCTGATACAATTGCACATTCGCAACATAGGAGGGTCGTTCTGCTTCTAAAGATTTGAGTATGGCGCGGGCATTTGCCAGTTGCACTAAAAATGCTTGAGGCACAGGATTATTCCTAGCGATCGCTGCCTGTGGTGTAGAATCTACTTGGAGAATTGGCGCTCCTTGAATAACTGGATCTCCAGATTTGACAAGTATCTGGGTAACTTGACCCTGAATTCTCGGCTGAAGCGTGACTGAGCGCAGGGATTTTAGACTAGCAATAAAATCTGAACTTTCCTCAATTATGCCGCTTTGTACTGTTGATATTTTGACTCTTACCCCTTGAGGTTGAGCGTTAGCATTTGAAGGTGCTGAATTTTGTGGAGTGAGTAAACGCCAAACTATAGCTGCTCCGCCCCCTAACAATAAGAGTGCGGCTAAACTCAACCAAAGCCACCGCCGTTTTCCAGAAGGTGGCTCAAATGACGTTTCTGGAGCTTTTTCTCCCAAATCAGTTTGAGGCTCAGGGGATGTCATGGCTTTTGAGGAACTTAAGGAACAAATTAACTAGATTCAATCAAAATTTCATCTGTCGTTTTTGAAATTACTGATTTAGCATGAGGTTTGGCGGCAAATTATGTGTTATCCCATCCAAATATACAGTTTTGATGATTCTATCTAAATCTACCGAAAGGTGAATCCGCTCCTGAAATTTCTCACTTCAACTGTATCCTTCAAAAAGTTAAGGATAATTTTATCGGAATCACTTTTATTACAGCAGATTTCAAGTTCGGGAGGTACGCAAATTAAGTCTGTTACCCAGATATAAAGCGTATTTTTGTCCTGATTTAACTGAAAGTATAAATCAATACTAATAGTTCGCTTGCTTCAGACATTGAAATTCAAACTCACTACCACAATCAGCTCGCCGCATTCAACTCATTTTGTATTAAGTAGTAAGAATAACTGTTAAATATTGATGCAAAATCGGATAATTTCTTGAATTTGCTTCGGAAAGTTTCAGATTATGTTTTCAACCATTAATAAATTTCAGGAGCAAATCTAGGTGTTGACCTCAACCTTACTCGCTGCTGCAACTACACCTCTGCAATGGAGTCCTACAGTTGGACTGATTATGATTATTGCTAATATCATTGCCATTGCCTTTGGCAAATCTACCATCAAGTATCCCAACGCCGAACCAAAACTACCCACAGCCAATTTCCTTGGTAATTTTGGTGCACCAGCGTTTTTAGCAAGTGCTGCCTTTGGCCATATCTTAGGTGTGGGCGCTATTTTAGGGTTGCATAACCTGGGAAGAATTTAGGTTCTTACTCAAGTTAGCCTTTATTTGATGATTCATTTGTCTCCAGCTTTGAGCCAGAGAGTTAGAACTCTCTGGCTCTTTTTTATGAGACACTAAGTAATATTAGTATCTCAACGGTATGACAGATATAACAGATTTATCAAAAAGAATTGCCAGCAAAGCCGATAATCCGCTAAGTTTGTCACCTGTCAACTTGCAGTCACAAGAAGATGTAGAACTTGAGCGAAAACTGCGAGAACTCAAGTTTAAACAAGAACTAAGAAAAGATTGGATTTTATTTATTGTCAGAGATGTAGTAATTTTTCCTGCCGCTATCCTTTTTATTTTTGCTGTCAGTGGTTATTCCCTATTTATGCAGATTCATAAGTGATATATCTGGCTAGAATTTTTAATCGACTCCAGAGGCGCAAAGTACACAGAGAAAAGAGAGATGATAATTAGGTAAGTAGATAGACATAATTAAATACAATAAAATAAAATCTTAATTTGTAGTGAGTGATTTATCGCTTAGAGCAAGGATTATTAGGACTAAAGTCTTTACTAAGCTGTTCCACATTTAACTTGCATATATTGGGCGGGCGAGACGCCCACCCCACAAGAAATGTAGAATTTCAGATTATGCAAACTAGATGTGGTTTAGCTTACAAACTTTAATTTATTTATGCTTAAATACTTAGAGTTTACAAATAGTTTGGAATTGTTGTAAATTATTTTACTCTGCGTTCTCTGCGCCTCTGCGGTTATTTAAAAATCCTACATCAGTAAACTTGCGTAACTAATTCTACAGACGACGAAGCCAACTTGCTACAAGTAGACTCATCTTTATATCCACACTAATTTTGCTGGATATCAGGATTACCGTGTTTGGTAAATCTGCAAAAAAGTAAGTACCTGATGGAAATAATCTAAAAATATGGGGCTTTTAATATTTTCTGTTGCTTTAGTTGCCATTGTTGGTGTAATTATCATTAATGCCTACAACGATTTAGTTAAGTATCGCAACCGTTACAAAAATGCTTATTCTCAAATCGATGTTCAATTACAGCGCCGCTATGATTTAATTCCCAACTTGGTGGAAACTGCCAAAGGATACATGAAACATGAGCGAGAAACCTTAGAAGCAGTTATTGCCGCTCGGAATTCTGCAATTAATGCTAGTAGTCGTGCGGTACAAAATCCTGGCGATCCCCAAGCGATGCAACAGTTGGGCAATGCTGAAGGGGCGCTGACGGGTGCGTTAAGTCGATTGATGGTACTTTCAGAATCTTATCCAGAATTGAAAGCCGATCGCGCCATGACTCAGGTAATGGAAGAATTATCTTCCACTGAAAACCGAATTGCTTTTGCCCGTCAGGCTTTTAATGACGCGGTGACACTTTACAACACCAAGAGCGAATCTTTTCCCAGCAACTTGGTGGCAAATACTTTTAACTTTACTGTTGCTGAATTGCTTCCTGAAGCTACCCCAGAAATAAGAAATGCTCCACGCGTATCTTTTTAGGTGTCTATGAATTTCTTTGAACATCAGGATCGGGCACGCCAAAATACGCAACAATTAATTGGGTTATTTTCCCTGTCGATCGCAGTCATGATTATGGCGATTTATATTGCCAGTTTATTTCTGTTTCGCATGGCTCCCCGTGTTTGGTGGCATCCAGGGTTATTTCTCTACGTGGCTGGGATTACAATAATTGCGATCGCCATTGGAAGTTTGTACAAAATTGCTTGTCTCCGTCAAGGCGGAAGCGTGATTGCCCAAGAGTTAGGAGGAAGACTCCTGCTACCAGAAATAGCAGACGAACAAGGGCGACAACTATTAAATATTGTCGAGGAAATGGCGATCGCTTCTGGTATTTCTGTCCCACAAGTTTATCTCCTCGACAGAGAAACCAGCATTAATGCCTTTGCTGCCGGATTTTCGCCCAATGATGCTGTCATTGGAGTTACCCGTGGAACTTTGGAAAACTTGAGCCGGGATGAGTTACAAGGAGTTATCGGCCATGAATTTAGTCATATTCTCAATGGAGATATGCGGCTAAATTTGCGTTTAGTGGGACTACTGCATGGGATTTTATTCATTTATTTAACCGGGGAATTGCTCTGGCGGCTTCGCGATAGCTTCCGTTTAGGAAAGGAAGACAAGGGTTTACCTATCTGGGCATTTGGTTTGGCACTAATGGCCATTGGCGGTATCGGATTACTTTGCGGACGCTTGATTAAAGCCGCCGTCTCTCGCCAACGCGAATTTCTCGCTGATGCTTCAGCCGTACAGTTCACTCGCAACCCCAACGGACTTACCGGAGTCTTCCAAAAACTCCAACAGATGGATTCACGGTTGATTTCGCCCGGAGCAGAAGCCTCTAGCCACATGTTTTTTGGCAATGCCCTCAACCCCTCTTTCTGGGAAGATATGTTTTCTACCCACCCACCCTTAGCAGAACGTATCCGCCGGGTTGGAGGTTTGAACGTCAGCAATTTAGCAGCAATGCCATCTCGCAATCAGATGCGTTCCCCTTCCCAAGAATCCCTAACAATGGGCTTTGCTGGTGGTGGCAACACCACACCAAAACAGGTTGTAAACCAAGTTGGCAGCGTTACACCAGAGCATTTTGCCCATGCTCAAGCGCTGTTATCGCAGTTACCAGAATCTTTGCGTTTGGGCGCGCGGGAGCAACAAAGTGCAATGGCCCTAGCTTTGGCGCTAGCTTTAGATACAGAAAATCTTCAAATTCAAGAACGTCAGATTGCTTGGTTACGAGAGGTACAGCCTGCTGATTTGGTAGAGAAAACCTTGGAACTAAGTAGCGAAATTAGTCAGTTAGATCCCAGAATTCGCTTGCCACTTGTGGATTTGGCAGTGCCTATATTGCGCCAAAACTCTGCCAAAGAATGCCAAAGGCTATGCAAATGCGTCCACGGTTTAGTTGTAGCTACGGGAAGTTTATCGCTGTGGCATTTTGTGTTGCAGTTAATACTGTGGCATCGTCTGCAACCTAGTATAAATCCTGCATCTACTACAACCGTAGAATTCACCTCCATCGAACAAATTTGGCCAGATAGTCTATTAATATTGTCCGTAATTGCTCGTGTTGGACACTCCCAACCGGATGCGTCTACTGAAGACATCGCCTATGCTTTTCGTTCTGGAGTTTTTCGACTTCCCAAAGCCGGAGAGCAAGAAAAACCAGAAATGCCATTAAGTTGTAATTTTACTGAACTAAAGAAAAGTATTGAGCGTCTGCGTCTTGCCGCTCCCAAACTCAAACAATCTATTGTTGATGCTTGCGCCCACACGGTACTATTAGATAACAAAGTTACTCCTTCAGAAGCAGATTTACTCAGAGCGATCGCCATGACGCTAGAGTGTCCCATCCCCCCATTTTTAAATTCTCAGCCTAGTCTTTCAAAACAGAAACAACCTTCTGCAAAACGAACTTAATGTAACGAGTGAGACACAATGATTTAGGGGTAGGGGTTGCTAAAAAATAAAAAGAAGCTCACACTATCTAGATTATCTAACTAAGGGACTTCCAGAGAATAAAATAAATAATGCTAGAGACGGCATATTTCTGACCAAGATTTAACTTAGATAGATAAAAGTACTTGGTATCGGTACTTTTGTCTAGATTAGTTACTACCACAAAAAAAACTGTCATAATTACAATCAGGTAAATAATCACTTGAGAAATATATTAAGAATAGCGATTCAATAATTTTTTCACGCTAATCCCTCTTTTGTCACTTTCGGCAGAGAATAATTTGTAACCCTTGCCCAGATAGGATTTTAATATTAGAGCTTGTTTGAAAGTTTCTATTAGCTTGCGATCGCTAATCTTCCCAATAAATTTAGGTTTCATCATTTAGCTCCAATTTTTATTTCCCCAGAGTGACAAAAGAGGGATAAAATCTTAAATATTATTAGAAATTGAACTATTTTCTGCAAACAACAATTTCAAAAAACGTGAGATATATTTTTGATGTATTTTTTGGTACTTATAGTTGAAATTGTTAGGTTTTATGTTGAAAATAACAGTGTTGATTTTTGTAGTATTGTCTATGTTTTATATTCTACTTTTAAAAGATGCTGACACGTCTATGGTTTATATGCTTGGTGCAATAGTTTGTACACTATTATTAATAAATAGTAAACTCTAAGAGGGTGTTTTAAAAGTTTTGAGAGGTCACGTCGATTTTGGATTAACCTCTCCTTTAAAGAAGAGGCTTCAATAATTTTTTTAAATATTCTCCATACATGGAGAGGCTTGAAACCTTTTTTAGATTACAGATTTTGAGTTTAATCCTTGCATCCTTGCATCTAAAATCTAAAATTGTCTCGGTCAAGTTTTATGCCAAGTACAAGCCTTCGTAACCAGCTATTTGTTGCACTCACCGGATCTAAAGCTTGGGTAAGGTTGAGTGGGGTAATACCAATTCTGTATGAAGATGCGCCAAACTAAATAAGAAACGAACCGCAAAGGGCGCAAAGAACGCAAAGAAAGAAGCCAAGAGAATTTAGCGCAGCCTCACAAAGAAATGGTATAAGTAAATACCCAATATGTGAAAAGATACGACAAGTCATTAACAATGGTAATAGTTAGGGACTTCCATAAAATAAACTATTCCCCCAGCAATAATAATCCTTTTGGTGCTAATATTCATTCCCTAAACAACAACTTTAAATGCCAGGGAAGAGGTGTCCAAAAGCATAAACTTCCAAGACTGCTAAAAAATTGGTGTTGCTAGATTCGCATGATAGATGATGATACCATGCTAGAAGGAGCGGTGGAAGCCGCAGTCTTTCTTCAAGAGAGCAGCTAAATTTCTTTGCCCTAACTTAGAGCGATTGTCCAAGGTTTTTCAGATCGTGAAAAACCATAAGGAGAAATCCCAATGAACTACGACATCAAAGACAAAACCATTTTGGTTACGGGCGCAAATCGCGGCATCGGCAAGGCGATAGTTGAGTCGTTTATTGAACACGGAGCCACCAAAGTCTATGCGGCTGTTCGTCAGCTCAACAGTGTCTCCTCATTGGTTGAACAATACGGCTTACGGGTAGTACCAATTCAGGTTGATTTAGGCGATTCCCAATCTATTGTTGCTGCTGCTCAAACTGCCCCAGATGTGCAAATAGTTATCAATAATGCAGGAGTCTTTCAAGCTGGAACTCCCTTAGCTGAGAATGCGATCGCCGCTCTCGAATTTCAGATGAATATCAATGTATATGGATTGATCTACATGGCTCAGGCGTTTGCCCCGGTACTCAAAGCCAATGGAGGTGGTGTCTTTGCCCAAATCAATTCTGTTGCTTCGCTCAAGGCTTTCTCCGACTCTGCTACTTACTGTGCCTCAAAAGCTGCGGCCTATTCAATCACCCAGGCATTACGAGAACTATTGAGTGAGCAGGACACGCTTGTGCTAAGTGTTCACCCTGGCCCGATTGCCACGGATATGGGCGATGCAGCAGGAATGAGTGAGGTTGCACAGTCACCTGCACTTGTGGCAGAGGGGATAATAAAAGCTCTCAAAGCTGGGGATTTTCACGTCTTTCCTGACTCGATAGCTAAACAAATGGGCGATGCTTATAAAAGCTTTGCCCAAAACGTCATTGAGGTGTCATCAAGTTAATGACATTGTGGGGTAACGCTCTAGACAAGGAAATCTGGGTATTAAACTGTACAGATTCACTACTCCTCGTAATTCACCAGCATCCCATTCACGCAAGCGATACTCCACTGGGGAAACTTCGCCAGCAGTTTCTTAACGACAATTTGCAAAGCCGGATCGTCATTTCAGCATTCCTACAATTAGAAGTCCCTAATCAAGTTGCAAATCCCGTAATGATGAATTATGAATTATGAATCATACAGCCCAGTAATTCTCGCCTTCAGGTAAGGTAAGGATTTCAACCCCATCTTCAGTTACAGCTAAGGTATGCTCGCATTGAGCAGAAAGCTTGCGATCGCGCGTTACCGCCGTCCACTTATCGCCCAGAACTTCGACTTCGTAAGTACCTTCATTAATCATTGGCTCAATGGTAAAAACCATCCCTGGTCTGAGGCGCTTGCCCTTACCGCGTGTGCCATAGTGGGGAACATCCGGCGCAGTATGGAAAATATTACTGATGCCGTGACCAACGAAATCTCGCACTACCGAAAAGCCTTGTCCTTCAGCATACTCTTGAATGGCTGCACCAATATCGCCAATGCGTGCCCCAGGTTTAACTTCAGCAATCCCTAGACGCAAACACTCTTCTGTCACCTCTACCAGCTTTCTCGTTTTTGGGGAAGGAGAACCAACAAAAAATGTCTTGGATGTATCGCCGTGATAACCTTCAACAATCGGTGTGACATCAATATTAATGATGTCACCTTCTTTGAGGATTTGCTTGGCGTTGGGAATGCCGTGACAAATTACCTCATTTACACTGGTGCAAATGGATTTAGGATAACCCTTATAGCCAAGGGGTGCGCTTTTTGCTCCATGCGCTTGCGTCCAACGTTCGGCTTCATCATTTAGTTCGAGAGTGCTAACCCCTGGTTTCACAAAGGGTTCTAGATGCTGGAGAAGTTTAGCAGCTAAACGCCCAGCTTGACGCATTTTCTCTATTTCTCGTTGGGATAAAATAACAATTAGTTCAGTTTTCATTAACTTTTATCTAAAGTATCTTTCATAAACATAGTTAACCCTGTCTGTGCAGCTCTTTGTGCAGTATCAGCAACATACAGGGTATACAAGCTTTCCTCTGGGGTAACGTACAAAGGAGTCCCGTCAAAAAGATGGTCTAACACCATCCTCGTATCTTTGGCGAACAAACCCCGGCGAGGCCCAACCTCTATAGGTGTTGTTTCCCCTGGCTGCACGAATATTCCGGTGTCGCCATCAAAAATTAAACCACCTTTTTCACCGTGAACTTCAAACTTCCGCTCTGATTGCCAAATACTTTCGCCTTTGCCATACACTACTTGGGCTAAAAGTCCACTGTTAAAGCACAGTTCACTATTGCAGAAACAGGTTTGGTAGTATTCCGGTTCTATTTCCCAATATCGCTGGTGACAGTTAACTGTAAATACTGTACCAAATAAATCGATGAGGCGATGTAGGCGAGACAGGGCACCAATTAAGGGAAAGCCGAACAACTCGTGGTTATAAGTCCATTTGCGGGGTGCAGGATTTTGAGGATTGATGGTGCTGTAGCGAACATAAAATACCTCACCAATTTTGTCTAAGTTTTGCTTCAAAGCTTGATGCAAACCACCTAAAAGTTCCAGATGTTCAACGTGTAGGAGTTTTTGTTGTGCTTTGGCTAAGGCAATCAGTTCCTCGGCTTCAAATACATCCAACGAAAGAGGATACTCTACAATTACATGTTTGCCGTTGCTAAGTGCTGCACGAGCGATCGCCCCATGATCTCGATTAATAGTGGAGATCGCTACTAGGTCTATATCTTCACGCTCTACTAGCTCTTGCCAAGTATTCAAGACTTCAATTTGGTAGTCTCTAGCAAAGCTTTTGGTTTTTTCTCTTGTATGACCAACAACTGCGACTATGTGCGATCGCTCATCATGGAGCAATGCCTCAGCCCGAAACTTTGCCGCATACCCAGTACCTACCAAACCTACACGCACTCTTGCTTTTTCCAAAGCTGCTTCTGAATTATACATGATCCTCATTAGTTCTGTTCTCGATCTTCCCACGCTTTTAGTGGTCAGATTCTCTCTTCATGGGGTTCACCAGTCTAGACTCTACAACATTTGTCCTACCCCCTCAAGGATCGATAAGACTTTATTTAAAGCTAGATAGAATTACGTGTACTCAAAAATGAAGACTTCAAAACAAAAGCCCTTTTTTTATCCATCATCTCAGAAATTTGTCAATATTATGAACAAAAAAATGGCAAAAGAAAAATTACATCTCTACTGTTATAACGGGCGCATTTAAATCAGATTAGAAAATGAAATAGCCCTATTTTTTAAAGGGGCTGGGGAATCTCTTCTACGTAAGTTCTACAAAATATCGGTAACATTAACCTTACTCATGTTTCTGTTTTAGGTATATAATTTTTTCTAATTACAACCTGACTAGGGTCGAAAATAATATAAAGAAAACTTATCGGGATTAAGTAACTAAATTTCATTACTAATCGGGTTCAATTTCCAGTCACATAGTTTAATTTTTCTCGTAGTATCAGAATTGAAGCAAATTTGAACCAACGGCTAATTCCACAGAACAGCCGTGACCTTTGCCTTAAGATAACTTATACTGCCGTTCGCAAAAGAGAGGATTACTCAATGCCAAGTTATAAAGTCACATTAATCAACGAGGCTGAAGGACTGAACGAAACAATTGACGTTGATGACGATACCTATATTCTAGATGCTGCTGAAGAAGCTGGTCTTGACTTGCCTTATTCTTGCCGCGCTGGTGCTTGCTCTACCTGTGCAGGTAAACTCACCAAGGGTACTGTCGATCAGAGTGACCAGTCATTTTTAGATGATGAACAAATAGAAAAAGGATATGTACTGACTTGTGTCGCCTACCCAACCTCTGACGTAACAATCGAAACTCACAAAGAAGAAGACCTTTACTAAGAGTTAAGCGACTCAAACATAAACCTCTTGCAAGAGTTATTAATGTTGACAAAATACAAACAGGATATTTAGAGTTAACACCCTGGCAATGCAATGCCGTGTGTACCTCTGAAGGCGACTTTGACAAAAAGTCTAATTTTGTGTTGAGCAGGAACACTAGTAAATATTGTGTTCCTGCTTAATTTTTTAAGTATGAGTTTCCTCGCTATTTTTTGCCTCTTCTTAACTCCTGACTGCTAGCGAAAAATGCAACTTGAATGTTAATAAGCTTAAAGCTTAGTCTCTTTGTTAAGAATTTGAATCTGAGTACCAGGATAGTAAAATTGGAGAATTTTTGGACTTGACCAACCTAGTTTAGCTAAATTTTGAGCGCCAGTTTGACTCAAGCCGACTCCATGTCCTAATCCACCACCAATAAAAGCGTATCCCCAGAGTTCCGGTTTGCCTTTGTTCAGAGGTTGGATGTAAAAAAGCGTACTTGTAGGAGCGGCAAAAGCACTGCGAACCTCGTCTTTGTGCAAAATAAAAGTACCGCGATCGGTTTTAACCGCAAGTTCCAGGATACGTCCACTCTGGCTGCGCTCCACTACTGCCATAGCCTGAATTGTCTTAAATTTGGCATGGGGACTGTTTTTCACCTGTAAAAACTTTTGCAAGTCCTTAATAATATCTTTTAAAGGCGTTTCTTTATGCCAACGAAACATATCCCACTTGCTTTCATTAAATCCTTGTTGCGTATTAATAAATTTCTGAAAATTCTTTTCATCTGCTAAATTCTGCTTAGACAAGTCCCAAAAATTAGTCGGAGCATCCAGTACGGGGCGTAGATAGGGACGATCTTCGCCATTCCAGACATCGCTAAAGGAAGCGGTGACGCCACCAGTGGTAGAAGAATACAGGGCGTCTACGAGTTCATTTTTATAAGTTAGTACTTTACCCTTAGTTGAGGCGATCGCTTGGTCTGTTTTGGCTGCTGCTCCCTTCAACCCATAATAAACTTGGCAGTGAGTATCAGCACACAACTGATAATTATCTGCGGCAAACCTACGTAAATTTCTCAAAGCATAAGTCCGGGCAAGAATTGCCTGAGCTTCCAGCGCCGCTTTTGGTGCATTTGTCCCTATTTCGTAAGGCACAACCCCACGCAAATAAGTTTCTAAAGGTACTTGATTAACTAGAGTATATGTGCCATAAGCATTTGGCTGCAAATTCATTCGACCGGCATAAAGACGAGCAAACTCTTGTTTTTCGGTTTTATTTACCCGAATTAAGTTTTTATCAGTGCTAATTTCCAAGTTATTTGGGCTATAGCGATTGCCATCCACCACCCAACTCACTCGCGGCACTTGCTTCAAAATTTTAGTATCAAGATATACTTTTTCTTTAGTAGAAGCTTGGATGTTTTGTAATAACAAGCGTCGCAGTAAAGGGGTGCTGTAAACATCTCGTTTAGCCCAAACCTGCCAGCGTTCTGGCTGGGCTATTTCCACTTCCATTCCCTGAGAACGCCATTTCTTAGCACTGTCTTCCGCAGTTTCAAAAGTGCGGTATGTGCCCAAAACTACTACTTCTTCGACTGCCGACTGGGGTAAAGCTTGCATAACTGTTTCCAGCTTTACAGGATTTTTCGTAAACAGGACTTGCTGCTTATTGCCCACTTGAAATTTTAGCTTTAAGCGATCGCCTTTTATCGGTTCCAGTTGCAGCTTGGCTGTGGCTTCGGCGCCAAATCGCTGCACAATCCCAATTTTCAGTTCTATATCCTGGATGTTGCTCTCAGGCCCTGATGCAGCAGTCAGTCCCAATAGACAAAATGTTGTAAGTACAGCGTGGGGAAAACGCCAAAACGAAAATTTCATGGCTATCTGATAGGGAAGCGATAGCGAGTACTCAAGCGTCTTCTGCCCCTTAATGCGTCGTTGGAGCTGATTTTCCAATTGCTTTGTAGTGCGGTTTTTTTGTCGCATGAATGCTCCAATGATACCATTACCAATTTTGCCCTAAATACTAGTTGCAAAACGAAGTCATAATGACTATGATTTATATAGAGACAAAAAACAGAATTAGTTGGATAAACTCTTTATGGTAAAAGTCCAAGAAATTCCATTAAATCAGATAAAACGGCCATTGCCGCGTACAAACGATCCAAATAAAGTACAAGCCTTAATGGAATCGATTGCGGAGATTGGGCAGCAAGAACCTATTGATGTCCTAGAAGTAGATGGACAATATTATGGCTTTTCTGGTTGCCATCGGTATGAAGCTTGCCAGCGTTTAGGCAAGGAAACCGTTTTAGCCAGAGTTCGTAAAGCACCCCGTAGCGTTTTGAAGATGCACTTGGCATAGAAAATGGGAGTGGGGAATAAAGAGCAGGGGAGTAGAGGAGCAGGGGGAGCAGGGGAAAAGGTTAAAGGTTAAAGGGAAAAGGAATAAATTTAATCTTTCCCCTTACCCCTTTCCCTATGCCCAATGCCCAATCCCCAATGCCCAATTTCCAATCCCCCATTACATATAACCTAATTAGGAGAAAATTATGTCATCGAAAGTAACAGTCAAAAATGTAAATATCGGCATTGACGAGGCGAGTAGGGCTAAAATTGCCGATGGTTTATCTCACCTGTTAGCTGACACTTATACACTGTATCTGAAAACTCATAACTTCCATTGGAATGTAACGGGGCCGATGTTTCAAACATTGCATTTGATGTTTGAAACCCAGTATACAGAATTAGCCTTAGCAGTTGATTTAATAGCCGAAAGAATTAGAGCACTTGGCCATCCTGCACCAGGAACCTACAGCGAATATGCCAAACTGAGTTCGATTCCAGAAACTCCCGGAGTTCCTAAAGCTGTGGAGATGATTCGCGAACTTGTGGAAGGACAAGAAGCCGTAGTCAGAACTGCACGGTCTATTTTCCCGGTGATAGAGGAAGTTAACGACGAACCTACCGCCGATTTATTGACTCAGCGGATGCAAGTACACGAAAAGACAGCTTGGATGTTGAGAAGTTTACTGGAAGAATAGGAATTAGGGAATAGGGAATAGGGCATTGGAAACTGGGGAGTTAGGAGTTAGGAGTTATAACAATTATTTCCCAATGCCCTATTCCCTATTCCCCATGCCCAATGACGGCAGTTGCTCCAGTTGGGGAACCCCTGCGTACCCGTCACTGCCTCCCCAATGCCCAATGCCCCATGCCCCATGCCCCAATGCTCCATTCCCAAAAGTTGCAAGATTTAATGCAACAGGTAGGTATTTCTAGTTTTAAAGGTCTGAGTCGCGCTGCTGGTGTCTCAGAACGTCAACTTTTACGCTTACGCCAAGGAAAGTTAGAGCAGATGCGGGTAGATGTGCTGCTTAAGCTTTCGCCAGTGCTACAGATGCCATTGAATGAATTAATCGCAACTTTTTCAACCGTAGATTTATTACCAGAGAAAACAGCGCCTACTCAGGAATTGTTACAAGAAATTACAGATTTAAGAAGAGAGTACGATCGCTCGCAGCTTCAATTAGAACAACAGCGAGAAATATTAATACAAGAACTCCAGCAGTCGAGTTTGCAACTGCTGGAGTCTTTATTATTGCAATGGCCAACAGCAGCACAGAAAGCGCAGGAGAATCCTCAGCTAGCAGCAGTCAAAATAGTACCCTTGGTGCAGAAACCCCTAGAAAAGCTGTTACAGGCGTGGGGAGTAGAAGCGATCGCCCCTGTGGGAGCAGAATTACCTTACGATCCCCAACTGCACCAATTGCTGGAGGGAACTGCACAACCTGGAGAAACAGTCAAAGTACGCTACACTGGCTACCTTCAAGGTGAAAAGTTGCTTTACAGAGCCAAAGTGAGTCCTGTTTGAGGGCGTGAGGAGTAGAGACGCGATTAATCCAAATCTTTCCAGGAGTTAGGAGTAATAAATTCATAACTCTTTACTTTTTGTATTGTTTGTCGATAAATGACAGATATTGGGAATACTAAAATAGCAAAGGCGATGCCTTCGAGAAAACTTCTTTTAAAGCCTTGGTGTCGGTTCTAGCTTGCTTGGCACTGTTTAAACCTAAATTTTTGGCTCTAGAGCGGTAGTCCAGAGGTAAATTTTTTCAATTATGTAAGTAATTGGACATAAATAAATGTAGATCCTAGTTACTATCATAAATACTCACGGAGGAAAAGCTGCTGCTGGACTAGGTTTAGCTATACGTAAGTGTAGTCTAGAGTGTTTGAATTTTGAATTGCTTAATGACAGCTACGATCGTGAGATTTATTGGAGAATTTCAGTTTTGCAAAAATATTTGGTAAATAATCTGAAAAGCAGTAACTTCAGCTTGTATGTAAGTAAGTATATATTTAAATCGAGAAGATGCAAGTAAGTCGGCATGAAAAAATCAACATACATGATAAAACATCAAATCAACGAACTGCTTATAAATTGGTCATTCTAACATTTTTACAAAACTAAATATATCAGATGTCGATCGTGCCAATTTACTTAGCTGGTTGATTTATAGTTGGTCTATTTATAGTAAAAAAACTATATTTAATTAAGCTAAAAAACTTTTTAATTATAAAAAAATAGATTCAAATTTTTATAAGTAATCTTTCTCTATGCCAATTAATTATTAATTATTACTCAATATTTTATCTTAAATTTTATTTTACAAGCATTTTTAAATGTTCTATAATAGCGAAATCAGAGTATTATTTACATAAATCAGAGTGACATAATTATGAGAGAGCAAGTAAAAGTTATTAAGCTCAGTGGTAATTTGAATGCCACAACTTCACAAGACTTTCGACAAAATATCACAAATATTTTAGAAAGTGGTGCGAAAATTGTGTTAGTTGATTTTAAAGATGTAACGTTTATGGATAGTTCGGGTTTGGGAGCTTTAGTATTAGCCTTTAAAACCTTGCGAGCCGCAGATATGAAGCTTGTTCTCTGCTCAATTAATGAGCAAGTCAGGATATTATTTGAACTGACTAATATGGATAAAGTATTTGAAATTTTTCCCAGCCAAGATGCATTTAATCAGGTTTTAGTCTCTAATACATAATTAATCAAACTTCATTTGCAAAATAGATAAATCATCATCAAAAGCATCTTTGGAGTTCAGAGCTATTAAATAACTAAGTACGCGATCGAGTTGGCTATCAACAGGATCTTGTAAGCTAACCAGTAGCTGAATAAAAGCATCCAAACTCCAAAGTGTGCCGTCTGATTTAGTTATTTCATAAGCGCCATCACTAAAAATATAAAGGGTACTGAATTTTTCAATATTGCAAAACCTATCAACATATTTTGCCTCTGGAAACATGCCAACTGGCATGCCAGGGGTTTTTAGGAGTTGAACTTCAGATTTTCTTGGAGATGTGCCGGTTACTAAAACTGCTGGTGGATGACCTGCACTAGCATAAATTAACTGGCGGTTGGTTCGGTTGTAAACTCCGTACCAAATGGTAAAGTATTTATCATTTTGATAATTCATCTGAAAAGTGTCATTTAAAGCCTTCAATACATCACTAGGTTGATAGTAATCAAGACCTTTGAGCGCACGGGAACGCAGCAAATTCAGCACTGAAACAGAAGGAAGAGTGGCTTTGAGTCCATGTCCGGCCGTATCGAGTAAGTAAATTGCCAGATAGTCATCATCGAGCCAATAGTAATCGAAACAGTCACCGCCGAGTTGTCGTGAGGGAATGAATCGAAAATTTATATTGAAGGGTTCAGTCATAGAAAGAGGTAGCAGCGATCGCACATATTCTGCTGCTTCTGACATTTCTGATTCTAGAAGCAACTTTTGAGCCTGCAAATCTCTACTCAACTGATGCAGGCGTAATCCTGCTCTTACCCGTGCTTGTAATTCATTATGCTCAATAGGTTTAGAGATAAAATCATCAGCACCAGCGTCTAAGCCTTTGACGCAATCGGCAACGGAGTCTAAGGATGTTAATAAAATAAAAAATGTGGTGAAAAATTTGGGGTCTGTCTTAATGTGGTGGCAAACTTCTAGACCATTTAACCCCGGCATGATCCAATCACAAATAATTAATGCTGGACGGTAAACCTGTGCTTTTTCTATTCCTTCCTCGCCGCTACTGGCAGTAACGACCTCATAACCCTGTTTTTCCAACATCCTTTTCAGGAGTATTTTTATTGAATGATCGTCATCAATTATTAGTATTTGAAACATATAAATTTTTTGAAAACACTCATTAATAATTTTTTGTCAAAATAGAAAATAAAAATATGATATGAGCTAATAAGCTAGTAGTATCAATACAGAGATGCTATAGCACTTATCGTACCCCGCGGGTACTCCTTCTCCCAAGGGGAGACGCTAGCGCGAACAGATAACTCGTAGAGTAGCCGCTACGTGTCTATGTATGCAATAGACTTTGACTACTCTCTCTTTTTAAGAGAGAGTACCTTACGTTGGGGCAACAGGCGTAAGGAATTGAGGGTTTGGTCTTTATTAGACTTAAATGAGAAGCACTATAACTCATTTCTATTTACCCATCAAATTTACGACTATTCAACAGTCATAAAATGTTATGGCGTTCTCAAAGGATTTAGCCATAAAAGAATGTTGCTTTTTAACTGGTTTAAGTCACGGTATGCTTCTTGTTTGAACCATTGCCCTAAAGCATCAAAGGGGGTAAAAGATGTTCCCGTTTGCCATTTAATATCTTGACCTAAAGGTGTTGTATGATTTCCTGGTAACGTTTGCGCTGTCACCATCTCATCAAAACGTTCTTGTAAGATTTTGGTTAAAGCTGCCGATTGATCGATGGTGTCATTACTAAATTTTATTAATAAATTGCGCCGGATATTGTAATGTTCTTGGACAAGTTTGTTAGTTTCCAACGGCGAGGGGGTAAATTCGATTTTCCAAGTAGAATTGAACTGCTCTACTAGAGGGATAGCTTCTTTAGCGGCGTAGTTGTTGAAGGATATTAAAATATTCCCTGCACGTTCTACTTTAAACAGGCTACCAATCAGCAAGTGGAGTTTACAGCCCATACTGTGTCCAATGCCGTAGATAGGGAAGTAAAGCTTGCGTAATGCCCCAGAATCATGCAATCGTTCGAGGGTGCGGTCAAAGTTTAACAGCACGGATTTTGCGATCGCAGTATGATCCAATGTATTGACGAAAGGCGTAGCAATTACAACGTAGCCTTTACTTGCCAGTTGTTCGAGTAACCAGCGATAAGTGATGTGCGGTGCAGTGGCGACAAATGCACCTCCTAAAAAATGAACGATACCTATGGGATTTTGGGGAATGATTACCCAGTTCCCTCTAATTTCTTTCCAGTCCATACGGATAAGCGATCGCTTTACGATTATTCTTTATGGTAGACCGGGGATTGCAACCGTGGGAAAGATTATGGAAAAAAGCCATCGATCGTATTTTACTAGCAGATTGGCAGCCAACTCACCCAGCAACCTCTATGGATTTATCAGTAGCATCTACGCTTTCTCTAACTCTTACTGAGTACCGAGTCAATTTACGAGTGCTTTCTAAATTCCTATTACAAAACTTAATTACGAATTATCTTAACGTTGAGTCTGTAATCTTTTCATTTCGTATTGCACATCTAATGCAATTTGTAATGCTTCATTGAGTAACCTTCCATGTTCAGTAGCCTCCTCTGTTACTTGCATCGCTGTTAAAGTTGCTAAATTGTTGACAAATAGTTCTGTATTACTGAGGATAAAATTCTTATTTTCTCTCAAAATCCTTTCTGTCTTCAAAGCGCGAATTAAATCAGCTTTGGTGAGTTTAAGCGCTTCGATTACATCCTCTCTTTCCTTGATAATCACTTCTGGATTACCAGCTTCTTCTATTTGGTCATTAATATCTATAACTCTAATAACAGTATTATATCTATTAACCTCGTTTAACAAGATTTGCAGAGATTTTGTCATATTAGCTTTCACAAGCTTACTTTTACTTTTCCAGATAAAATACAAAATGCTTTGCGTCAGACCACCAACCCAAAGCCCTAAAAAAAATAATAATATCCATGATGGAATTGTTATCCACGTCACAAACATTTTAATAATTAGATCGAATAAAATATAGACAAAAAGAAATGTAGAAAATCCAATAAAAACTACAGTCGCACCTTCAGAGCTTTGGATTTTTTGTATATATACATTTATTAATCTCTTGAGAGGATTTGTAATGATTAAAAGTTTTTCATTGACAGGTAAATTAGTCAGCTTTTGCAGATCGTTCTGACTAATTTCCAATCCCTGTAAATCATCTCGCACAGCTTTTCAACCCTTGCCAGAATAGTTATTTAATCTAATATAGCAATCAAATTTCTAGAATGCTGGCATTTTGTCTAAACTTTTTCAAGCAAATTAATACTTGTAGGCAATGTCAATAAGTTTTGTACAATATGATACTCTTGTGCGAGGATAATTATTTACTCCTAAGCTCGATTTTATCCATTTTTACGAAACCTAAAACCTGATGTTGAGCGCTTATTGGGTTTCGTTCCTCAACCCAACCTACAAAAAATTAAATTTCGACCCTTTTTTAGGGTGACGTGTACTAAGTTCCTATATTGAATTCGGGCAGTCGTTGATTGAATTTGGGCAACCACCAATAATTTACATAAAGCTATTCAATATTTTTGTAATAAACGTCTTCTAATATTTCTGCTAATCTACAATATCCCCATGTTTTGGAGCTGAAGTGTAAAAACAGAGTGTAATGTTCCAGATTGCATTGTGCTGTAGAGGGTTTGCTGATTTCTCTGATTGTCGGATACTTAATAAGTATGCGTTTAGCAATCCTAAACTCTTACAGATTAATACTTTTTATCAACACACTATTTTACCACTTTGTCAATGCGTAAGTCCTAATCAACATTTATTGCATGATAAAATAAAACATATATGGAGGTAAGATTATGACCCAATCGTTGCCCAAATTACTAACCTTCAATGAATTTATAGAATGGTATCCCAACGATGGAAAACGCTATGAGTTATACAAAGGAGTAATTATTGAAATGCCGCCTCCAATCGGTTCGCATGAAAAAGTTGTAGGATTTATAGCCCGTAAGCTAACTGTCGAGTTTGATCGCCTGAATCTTCCCTACACTATACCCAAAACCGCATTGGTCAAAACTCCTTCTGCCGAATCCGCTTATTCGCCTGATGTGTTGCTGCTAAATCTTGATAATCTCGACAATGAACCGCTCTTTCAAAAACAGTCAACAGTAAGCCAAGCAGCATCGGTTCCAATAGTTATTGAAGTTGTTTCAACCAACTGGCGAGATGATTACTACAATAAACTTAGGGATTATGAAGAAATGGGCATTCCCGAATATTGGATTGCTGATTATGCTGCATTGGGTGCAAGAAAGTTCATCGGCAATCCCAAACAACCGACTATTTTTGTATGCGAATTAGTTGATGGTGAATATCAAATGACAGCGTTTCAAGGTAACACCGCGATTTCATCACCTACCTTTCCCAAATTAAATTTAACTGCACAGCAGATTTTTAATGCGGCTAACTAATACCAATTCAAAATTCAAAATTCAAAATTCAAAATTAGGGAAGCTAGACAGAACAAAGGTTTGGGAGTATGTATCTGTCGCATTCTTTTTTAACATTGGTATAATTTTTTATCTAGTCTTATAATTATCTTCCCAACTTATTAGGAATACCTTCACAACCACCAGGAATAGTACCTCTAGTTTTCTCGCCACCCCAAGTGCAACAGTAGTTACGTGTAGACTCAGACATTCGTTGTACGTTGCTGAAATCGGCATTTTCTACTACAGCGCCGGTTTGTTCGCCGGTTTCATAATCTGGTGCTTGGGTGCGACTGCGGGGTGAGGCTTTATCTACTACACCATAGAATAGGCGAATCCCGTTGATGTCAGCATCATTGAGATTTGCACCATATAAAATTGTGCGGGAGAGGTTGGCTTTTACTAAATCGCAACCGCTCAGATTGGCGCGGACAAGATTAGCTTCGCTCAGATCAGTCCAACGTAAATCAGTACCAGAAAGGTCGGCTGCGGCTAGCATTACGCCTAAATCGATGACGCGCACACCTTCGAGGCGGTCTTCTGCATATCCGCCAGTTCCATCAAGAATGGCTCGACCTAATAAGCGATCGCGTTTTAGGGGCGATAGTAACTTGGAACGTGACAAAAAACGGAGAATTTTCGCTTTCCCACTACCATCGACACTACTTAAAATTGCCGCAGTGCGTCCTTCAGCGATCGCTCTTTCTTGGGGCCAATCTTCTAATAATCCTTCTTCATCTAATACCAAGTCGGAAACGCCTTGGAAGTAGGAATCAATTGTCTGTTGCTGGGTGATGATATTTTGCTGAACTGTCAGCATATTTTGCTGAATTGTCAAGTCTTTGGAAATAACATATTGTCGCCATGCTACGTAAACGGCAATGATGGCGATCAGAATTTGCCCCAAAGCGCCAAACCATTCTGCAAGGCTACCAGCAGTTTCCCAGTTAATCTGGCGCCCTAAAACAAGTAAGCGATCGCCTACACCTGTAAATCTGATCGTGCCGATAATGGCTACTATTAGTCCCAAAAAGGCAACAAACAGGGTACGTTCTTGGGGTGAAAACCATTCGTCTAAAACTTCTTGCAACCAAGGCAATAATATCGCCAGGGATAGTAGCAAAGCCATCAGTGTTCCGATAATGCCGACGATCCAATTATTGAGGATAATCCCAGTGAAGGTAATGGCGATCGCTATTAAAATAATCAGCAATGCCCTTGGCTTAACTGTGAATTGCTTGCTAATGGGTTGTTTGAAGTCAGAACGGGCTTGTTGTAAAGCAATTGTATTTTGTGGAGATTTTAAAGATGCGATCGTCGCTAGAGCTTGTTGTGTTGCTAGTGCTTCTGAGTTTAGGTTCTTCTCACCTGCACCACCGTCAAAGTCATCTGGTTGCGAATCGTTTTCGGGGCCTGGTTCTGGGGTTGGTAGATTAGAGGAATTGGATTCAATTGTCATGTTTTCTATTTTGCCCCAGGAGATTAAGAACAACATCTGTTTTATCAGAAATTGCACTCAACTCAAGACTTGTATTCCATACAATACTTCTGGAATTTTAAATTGTTAATTTTGATCTACAGTTTGAATTGTCAACATTTGAGGGGGCGTAGCATCAGGTGGGTAGAGAAAATCCACTTCTACCAGTCGGCGCTGTCCAGGAGATATTTTTAATTGAGCCAGCGGTTCTCCCATCTGTCCCCGTTGTTGAACTAAATGCCAATATTGAGTTCTGGGTAAGCCATTATCATCATTGTAGCGAATACGAACAGTGCCTCGGAAAAAGACGGATGGTTGGGGTGGTGAAAAAAAGCGCAGCCCTGGTTTACTTAACTCATCTTCTTTAATCGGCGTTTGAAAAAGTACATTTATAGTTTGCGGCTTATCCGTATTGTTGAATAATGGTAGAGAGATGTTGTATTCAATGCCGTAGTTGCCGTGAGCTTCGTAAGCAGTACCAGGATAACGCGCTACGAGTTTAGCAGTTTGGTTTTGTCCAGTACCCATTTTGCCAGCCAAAAGGGTACTTAAACCGTAAGAAAAAGCTTGTCCTGATTCGGGAATTGTTAGGTATGAACTATTAGAGTCGGTAATTTGTGCTTGCCAACGAGAGCCAACAGCTACTCCCGCTACCCGTCCGTAAATTTCTGTTGCCCCTGCAAGTTTATCTGGAGGACTGGGAGCCGATTCGCGGGGCCCTGCAAAATCACCATTTTCTAATAAATTCTCCCATTCTTCTAAAGTAGGCGCTCTTTCACTACCATCGGCATTGGGTTTGGCAAACATGGCCAGGTTCGCCAGATAAACAGGACGATCGCTATACAAACGTAATAAAGTAGAACGTCCATTCAATGGCGGCGTTAAAGTCCGCACTGGAATGGGATGATTCATTAACATCCGGCTTTGTTTTGGTGGAATTACCAACTGGGCTGGCCATCCTTGTCGTCTGACTCGTAGCACATCATTCATTACGCGATCGCCAGGCCCAGCATAAATATTTCCCGAATTATTTAACTGCATAGGAGGAAGCTTGACAAAAGGTGCATCAGGTTGACTCACATAACTAGCTGCTTGCAAGATGTTGACAGTTGCAGAGCGATCGCTGGGATTGTAAACAATCACTCCCAAATAAAGAGTCCGCAAATCATTTGGCGTCTCAATCGCTCTCGCAATATGGTGAGAAAATAAATCAAACCTTCCCTGAAATGGAAAGTTCAAGTGGGCGCTGGGCACTTTTTTGCCTTGAGGAGGAAATGTAGATAGGAGAATTCCTTCACTTTTAACTACTTCTGGATTATTACTGTTAAATACTGGTACTTCGTCAAGATATCCTGTTAAAGGTCTTGTTTGTTGGGGAACGAAGATTTCCTGCGGTGGAGGAGAAGGCGATGCTTGAGCTAAAAACAAATAGGAAATAAAATTAAGCATTTATTTAAAAAGCAATTTATCGCTGAAGTTCAGAATACAGCATACTTAATCTCTCCCCAAGTGTGACAAATTAGCAGAGGCTGTTTGTAAAATAAAGTTGCAAGTAACATCCAGCAAAGTGACTAACAGATGTAAGATAAGCGTCCTTGCTAATTTTGACAACAAACATGAAAAAGTTTAGGGAACTGGCATTAGCTTGTGGTGCGATCGCTGCTTTGATTGGTACGAGTCTCAAGGTTCAAGCAACGTCCAAGCGGCTGATTACCCTAGACGATATGTCTGCTCTCCACCAAGTCAGCGAACCGCAAATTTCTAGCGATGGAGCCTGGATAGCCTATACGGTCAAGAGTACCGATATCAATAATGATTCTGTCAACAACCATATTTATCTGACTTCGTGGGATGGCTCCCGCACCCTAAAATTAACTAACAGTAAAGATAGCGAAAGTTCTCCTCGTTTCAGTCCTGATGGAAAGTACCTAACTTTTCTCTCCAGTCGTCAGTCCGACAGTGAAGACAATCAAATTTGGCTGCTGAATCTTGCCGATGGAGAAGCAGAAAAGATTTCAGATTTTCCAGGAGGCGTTTCTGATTTCGTTTGGTCGCCCGATGGCAAACAACTGGCTGTAATCGCCGAAGATCCACCCCCAGAAACTCACAACGAACAAAAGACGGCACAGCCAATTGTCATCGATCGCTTTCAATTTCAAGAGGACGGCGTTGGATATCTCGGAAAAAGTCGCGAACACCTCTACCTGTTTGACTTAGCAACTCATAAAGCAGATATTCTAACGCCAGGTGAGTTTAATGAGTATTTACCGAGCTGGTCTCCAGATGGCAAGAAGATTGCTTTTGTCAGCAAACGCGGTGCTGATTTCGATCGGCATAACAATTGGGATGTCTACACAATCAACGCCCAACCAGGAGCAAAAGTACATCAAATAACTACCAATGAAGTCCCCAATTGCGATCCATCTTGGGGTAGCCGGCCTGTTTGGAGTCCAGATGGGAAGTTAATAGCCTATCTGCAAGGAGGCCCTCAAAAGCTAATTGAGTATGCTGTTTACCATCTTGCCGTTATTCCAGCATCAGGAGGTACTCCACGTCTGTTAACAGCAAAACTCGATCGCAATGTTGTTAAGCCACGCTTTACATCTGATGGCAAATCAATTTTGTTTTTGCTGGAAGACGATGGCAATGTTCACCTAGCAAAAGTACGAGTAACAGGCGGTAAGATAGAGCGATTACTAGGTGGACGTAGAAATATCAGCGCCTTTGACTTAGCGGGTGACGACAGGATTGCTTTGTTATCCTCAATGCCGCAGCAGCCAAGTGAGATTTTTACCCTTAAAGGAAGTGAACTGCGTTCAATATCGCACCAAAACCAGGAATTGCTTGCCCAACTTCAATTAGGAACGACGGAAGAAATTAGTTTCAAGAGTAAAGACGGCACCGAAATCCACGGTTTCTTAGTCAAACCACCAAATTTTCAACCAGGAAAGAAATACCCAACACTCCTTCAACTTCATGGTGGCCCAGTCGGGCAGTACACAAACCAGTTTATGTATGACTGGCAGCTGTTTGCAGCAAAAGGTTATGTTGTCGTTGCAGTTAATCCACGGGGTAGTTCGGGACGGGGTGAAGCGTTCTCGAAGGCTATTTACGCTGACTGGGGAAATAAAGATGTTCAAGATGTCCTTGCTGCTGTTGACTACGTTGAAGCACAAGGGATAGCCGATCCATCTCGGTTGGGAATAGGTGGATGGAGTTACGGTGGTATGTTAACAAACTATACGATTGCCCAAGATACCCGTTTCAAAGCTGCGGTAAGTGGAGCTAGTATTTCCAATATTTTGGCAGGATACGGTACTGACGAGTATATTTATGACTACGAACAGGAATTGGGCGTGCCGTGGAAAAACCTTAACACTTGGCTAAGAGTTTCTTTTCCGTTCCTGCACGCCGACCGAATTGTGACACCAACACTATTTCTGGGTGGCGATCGCGATGTTTCTGTTCCGTTGCACAACTCCGAACAGATGTATGAAGCACTCAAAAGTTTAGGGGTTGATACTCAATTGATTATTTATCCTGAGCAATCTCACGACATTAGCAAGCCGAGTTACCTGCGCGATCGCCTACAACGCTATCTTAATTGGTATAGCAAGCATGGATTGTGAGTACAAATACATACTTTTGCCGAACTTCACAAATTACCAAGTGGTATGTCTCATTAAATATGATGGGTTTGTAGTAAGCACTTCAGTGCTTAAAAATCTAGGACTAAAGTCCTTACTACGAACTTGTTTACCCATCAATTTCAACTTGACATTCTTTCTAATCGGCAAAATTGAGTAATTTCTTTGTTGAAAGTGCCACTCAATTAAGGTGCAAGGGCATTACCCCGAATTAGACTACCAATGGTTTTGGCAGTAATCTTCAATTGGGTGATGGGATTAGCCGGGACAACCGTTTTATACAGATAGCTATCAAATGTTAGCCGTTGTACATCGAGGTCATCGCACATTTCCACAAAGGCTTCGCGGGTGGCGTCAGAACGATAGAATACGGTTTGCAGAATGTCCAGCACCTTGTAAGTAAGTCCGTATCTTTTATCCCAACGCTTCAGGTAAACCTTCAGGTCGCCTTCTGTAGGAATCCGGCTACCACTGTTAGATGCTTCGACAATGGTTTCGGCACACATCCGCCCAGATTTAGCGGCGAAATAAATACCTTCACCAGAAGACTTGGTAACATAACCAGCAGCATCTCCCACCAAAGCGATGCGACCGACAACACGACGGGGACGGGGATGTTCGGGAATTGGGTGGGCTTCAACTTTGATGATTTTACCGCCTGCCAACTTCTCGGATGCACGAGCGCGGATACCAGCTTGTAACTGTTTGATGCTGGCTTTATTGATTTGCATCGTGCCAGTACCGACAGCTACGTGGTCATATTTGGGGAAAACCCAAGCGTAGAAATCGGTAGAAACGTCATCACCGACATACATTTCGGCGAGATCGTTATAGTAGGCCATTTTGTCTTCGGGTAAGCGAATCCGCTCTTGGAAAGCGATCGCATAATTGTAATCTCCAGCGTCCATTTCTTTGGCAACGCGGGAATTAGCCCCATCTGCCCCAATAATTACATCCACTTTCAGAGTTTTGGCAATACCCTGTGATATACCATCTGTGTGGTCAACGTAATGAATGGTATAAGGATCGGTATTGTTTCCTGGTATATCGAGTTTATGAACAGTGGCATTAATTAAATTTGCGCCTAGTTTGGCCGCGCGATCGCGCAAAAAGCCATCTAACACTTCCCGGCGGCACATTCCTATATATTCATCTTCATTTATCAGATTGATATCAACCTCGCGATTGGAAGGCGAAATCATTTTCATCTTCCGTACCCGGCGATCGATAATCTCTGGTGGTAAGTCAAATTCACTCACCATACATAGGGGAATTGCACCCCCGCAAGGCTTCGCATTGTCTAGCTTCCGCTCAAACAGGTAGGTTTCAATCCCAGAGGCTGCCAGTGTTTCTGCGGCAGATGAACCAGCAGGGCCTGACCCAATAACAGCAACCCGTAGTGTCAAAGGTCTTTCTCCCAATCTTCACATTTACCGAGAGCATACTACCACGGTCTTTCTAGTGATTTGGCGCTTTTCCTCTAGGTTTCTGCACAAATGCAATATTCCTTAATGTTTCGATACGAATTAAGCGTTGGGTATTAAGCATTGGGTATTGGGAAGAATGAAGAATATTGCCTACCCAGTCCCTAGTTATAAAATATGCAGATTTCCTTATTCGATTCTTTTACTAGACAAGTTGGTACTGCCGCAATTAATGGATATCAAAAACATATCTCCCCACACAAAGGTTTTGCTTGTGCCCACAGAAGACTATATGGCGGCGAATCTTGCTCTCAATACATTAAGCAGTTAATTGCCAAGGAAGGGTTAAAAGCAGCTTTTGTTAATTCCCGCGAACGATTTCAAGCTTGCAAGCAAGCCAACCAAATTTTGCGAATGCAGAGCGAGAACTCAGAAGAATCCATACAGGATGAAGCAGACATACAGCAACGACAAGCATCTGGTAAAGTTGCTCAAAAATCTTCATTTGTTAGTGGCGACAATACTAACTGTTTTGATTGTGCCGATTTGGGCTGTAATTGTGTCGAGATCGTTAGCATAACTCCCGATTGTGGTTCCCTAGATTGTGGTGCAGCTGATTGTAGTTCCCTAGATTGCAGTGGTGCTGACTGTAGCTTCCTCGATTGCGGCAGTTGCGGTAGCTAAATCTTGTTCATCCATAAATAACAATGTATGGTATATGTAGGACACAGTAATCCTACCAAGGATCTGTAGATTTAGTTGCAGAGGTTATAGTAGCAGTGGGTATAGTAGTTGAGAACGTCTCCAAACAATTCGGGAGTTTCAAGGCAGTTGATGAGGTTAGCCTAGAAATTAAGAGTGGTTCGTTAGTTGCATTACTTGGACCATCGGGATCGGGTAAATCTACGCTACTACGGTTAATTTCCGGTTTAGAAATGCCAGATAGCGGCAAAATCCTGCTTACCGGTAAGGACGCTACATACCAAAGTGTGCAACAGCGAAATATTGGGTTTGTATTTCAGCACTACGCCCTATTCAAGCATCTGACAGTTAAGCAAAATATTGCCTTTGGCTTAGAAATTCGTAAAGCACAGCCAAAGAGGATTAAAGGACGGGTAGAACAGTTACTCGAATTGGTGCAATTGACTGGATTAGGCGATCGCTATCCATCACAACTTTCTGGCGGTCAAAGACAACGGGTAGCTTTAGCCAGGGCTTTGGCAGTAGAACCGGAAGTTTTATTGCTAGATGAACCTTTTGGCGCACTTGATGCTAAAGTTCGCAAAGACTTACGGGCATGGTTACGCCGCCTCCATGATGAGGTTCATGTTACCACAGTTTTCGTTACCCATGACCAAGAAGAAGCAATGGAAGTCTCCGATGAGGTTGTGGTGATGAATAAAGGACGTGTAGAACAGGTAGGGACACCAGCAGAAATTTATGATAATCCTGCCACCGCATTTGTAATGAGCTTCATCGGCCCGGTGAATGTATTACCCAGCTCTTCAAAGATTTTTCAAAGCAGCGGGTTTGATGCGCCACACCCACAAGTCTTTTTGCGTCCGCAAGATGTGATTTTAGAAAAGGCTGCTAACGGTACCACTACACCTGCAACAGTAAGCCGATTAATACATTTAGGTTGGGAAATTCAGGTGGAATTAACTTTCGATGACGGGCAAGTAGTGATGGCGCATTTAACACGCGATCGCTTTAATGACTTAAAGTTAGAACCTCTACAGCGAGTGTATGTGAAGCCAAAGGATGCTAAGTCCTTTCCAGTGTCTTATTCAATTTGAAGGAGGCAGGAGGCAGAAGGCAGAAGGCAGGGGGCAGGAGGCAGAAAGTAAGAAGGTGATATTAGCCATCCTACTAAATCATTCGTAAACAATGAAATCCCCGACTTCTTAAAGAAGTCGGGGATCTTGTTATTGCGATTTTTACCAATTAGATAAGATTGTTATTTCTCTGAAATAATTAGCTACCCTTGGTTACACTATTTCCAGGCCCGGCGGTGACAATCACCAGATTTTCTGGCTTGATTAAATCTTCAATTGCCTGTTGCATATTAGCCATAGTGACTGCTTGAATCCGTCGGGGAAACTCTCGGATTTCTGACCGTGAAAGCCCTAAAACAGCATTATCCAAGATGATGCTTGATACATCACTGGGATTAGCTAAATCCACGGGATAGCTATTGGTAATTGAGCGTTTTGCTGCGTTTAATTCAGCTTCAGTTACTCCTTGCTCGCGTAACTGTTTTAGTAAGGCGAGAGTACTGGCGATCGCTTTTTGGGCATCAAGAGGAGCAGTTTGCATTTGAATCAAGAAGGGCCCCGGATTGATCCCGGCGGCAAAACCACTATATATACCGTAGGTTAGACCTTGGCGATCGCGCACTTCCGTACCCAAGCGGCTGGCTAAGGTATCACCACCCAAAATTTGATTTAGCACCAGTGCCGCATAATAACGCGGATCTTTCCGAGAGATGCCGTTGTAGCCGATGTAGGTGACAGCCTCAGCTTTACCGGGAATTACTTTATTTAGTTGTGTCAAAGTTTGCGGAAATGGTACGGTTGGTATTTTGAGAACAGGTGGCTTACCTGTGGCTTGCCATTTACCAAACACTTCATTTAGCAAAGCTTTTACCTTAACTTGATCGAAGTCTCCAACTATTGCGATCGTCGTGGTATCCGGTCGGTAGTGTGTCTGGTAGAAAGCAAGCAAATCATCACGAGTAATGGTCTTTAAACTCTCGGCTGTGGGAAAGCTGTGGAATGGATGATTTTCAGGGTAAATTGCCTGTTGAAATACTTGTCTTCCCAAACCTCTAGGGTCATCTAGCTGGACTTTCAGACTTGTCAATGCCCTTTGGCGACTCAGTTCTAACTGATCGGCGGGGAAAGTAGCGTTTTCTAACACATCTGCCAGAGTTTGAACCAATATTGGCAAATTTGCTGAAAGTCCCTCACCACTAACGCTAGTTCCCTCGCGGCTAGCACTGAAGCTCAAACCAGCTCCCAGGTCTTCTAAGGTTTTTGCTAGGGTCAGAGCATTTTTAGTCTGCGTCCCATTCATTAAGTTGCTTGCAGTTAGATTCGCTAATCCAGCTTTTTGATTGCCGTCAAATTCAGCACCAGCGTCAATTTGTCCGCTTAGGTTAATAGTGGGAAGATTGCGATCGCTCAACAGCAGAACCTTCAAACCATTTTTTAAGGTAAACTCCTCTGGTAGTGATTGTTTATTAGAATCTGTTTCTGATGTCGCAGGTGGCAAATATTTTGCCAGTTCTGCTGGATCTACAGGCTTACCAGGGCTGAAATTTTCCACCGTGCGACTAGAACCAGCGCTAGAAGTTCCTGGCTTACCATCTGGTTGAGTCGGCTCAAAGAAACCGATGGTTTGTTGAGCCGGATTGAGGTAAGTTTTCGCTGCTTTCTGGACTTGAGCAGGAGTCACTTTCGCGATCGCAGCCAGATACCTTTCAATAAAATGATAATCCCCTGCGATCGTTTGGTTATATCCCAGTTGATTAGCCTGACTAGTGATATCTTGATTGCCCAAAATATATGAGGCTTGCAGTTGCGTCTTCGCTCGGTTCAACTCTTCTGAAGTGACAGGCTGCTCTTGCAATTTTACTAAAGATTCCTGGAGTACCTGGGCAATTTTCCCCAACTCTTGACCGGGAGCCGCCGTAGCATCAATTTCATACCAACCCGGTTCGATGAGTTCGGCAGCACCACCACTCACTGAACTAGCGAGTCCAGATTCCACCAAAGCCTGATAAAGTCGAGAACTACGTCCACCTGTAAGAATGGCATCCATCAAATCAATTGCTGGAACATCAGGATGTTTGATATCTGGCAGAGGATACACCACTTGCAATAGTGCTGCACTTCCAGGTTGCTTGAGGACAATCGGTGCTTTTTTCGCAACAGTGGTAGACGGGGAAGCATCAGCAACAGAAGAAGATGCCGAGGAATTATCAATTGCTCTCCTAGCATTAGGGAGTGTCGTATTCTTTTTTGGTCGTTGCGATAACTTACCAAAAGTTTCTTGGACAACTTTGAGTGCAGGTTTTGTGGCAAAATCTCCGGTAATCACCAACGTGGCATTTTCTGGGCTGTAGTAGGTTTGGTAATAATTCCGTACCTGCTCCACCGTGAATTGCTCCACATCGGCTTTTGTGCCTCCCACCGATAAGCCATAAGCTCGATTGGGGAAAGCAGCCCGCATCACTGCCCGACTCAGACGATAACCTGGTGAATTTTCGTATCCTTGTAACTCGGAGATCACCACCCGCTTTTCACTGGTGAGTTGTTCAGGCCCAATTAAGGAATTTTCCATGCGATCGGCTTCTAGTGTCAGCAGTGCTTCTAATTTGTCTCGCTGCACTGTGCCAAAGTAAGCTGTTTCGTCATAACTAGTAAAAGCATTGAACTGGCTACCTAAAGCACTAAACAACCGTCCAAACTGTACTGGACGGTCATTTGTACCTTTGAACATCAAATGTTCTAGCTGGTGAGAAATACCATTCTCTCCCTTAACTTCGTTGCGCGAGCCAACTTTATACCAAACTTGCACACTCACCACGGGAGCAGTATGAACTTCCTTGGTTAATACCGTTAAACCGTTGTCTAATACTGTTTTTTGCACTCCTTGGGTGAATGAGAGAGCAGAGACAGGTGTGACTGCTGTTGGCGTTGCAGCATTAGTGAAATTGCCAGCCATTGGCACGAGAGTTAAAATAAGGCTGAGGAAAAATCCTAAAAGCATCATGTACGATCGCCGTTTCATAAGCAATACAAAATTTCCAATTTTAAAATAAAACCCCAAAGGGTATTTCAAAATTTAAATCTAACTCAAGTTGCTAGTTATTGAGGGAATAAGACAAAAATTAAATCAAAATTCGCTTAAAACAAATGTGACAGAGGAAGATGATATATAGCTTTTCCTAGTCTGCTGAGGTACAAATCTCTGCGTACCTCTGCGTTTTACTTTGCGTCCCTTTGCGTTTCAAAATATTATCTGTACCTCACGTAACTAGTAATCGCTATATAAACTTATTGCTGTACTACTTTTTTGCCCATAGCATATCTGAGTGTATTTGTTAAAACTACCCAAGGGTTATCAGGTGCGGCGATAAAACTTTTACAGAATATTAGAAATTATTGCAAATAGATTAACAAGCATTGCAATGTGTTTCTTTTTACACAATTGTAGTAATATATACTTTTAAAATTGGTTTGATATCTATTGTCATCCCATTCGGGTAAGTATCTCGGTCAAACTAGCAAAAACTTTTTAAGATATGCAAACAAGAAACTTGATTGGATCGTCTACATTAGGTATGCTGTTAACAGCAATACCTGTATTATCAGCTAATGCCTCAGAAGTAGTACCAAACTTATACCAGTTTCAAGGTAAGAATATCAGCATTAGTTACTCAACGACAAGCTTTACTGGCAAGCCCCTTTTTACCTATAAAGATAAGCAACAGACATTAAATTTTCAAGGTACCGATCAGATCCGTAGTGTAGAAACAGAGATTGGTACACTTGTAACTGTAACTATCCATAAAACAGTAGATACTGGCAATACCGTATTTACTTTGATCTTACCCCGTGTAAACCTTGGAAAAAGTAACTCAGCCGCAGTAGAAACTAAGGGAATCACAACAACAAACCTCTTTTCTGTGATTCCTAAATTCAACCAGGGGCAAAGACAAACTTATACGACAATCCATTTGACTGGTACAGCCCAAACTGTCGCGTTTTAACTATACAAGAAGGATAAAAATATTAAACTTCTTGTTCGCATCAAGAAAAGCGGTAATACTGTTTGGTTAAGGCAAGACGCGATAAATCGCCGTCTCTACAATAATCATTCCTTCGTAAAGAGGGTGATTTATCGCATCTTTAACGATCTAGAATTTTCATCAAAAATCCTTAACCAAACTGTATTGAGGGTGAAGGTAAATAATTGTTTGCCTTCACCATTATCACTTAACTTTTTGTGAAGGTTGATATTGCATTATTTATGAAATAGATGATACTTTAAATTAAGTAAAGTTTATTTTATCCAATCTTTAATTAAAGATTATCAATACTTTTAAGATACATTTTAAAAATAAGTAATTTAGGTGATGCCTACGGCACTAAACTACGCTACCTCGTATATTCTCTATAATTACCGTTTAATTTGCTTAGGAAAGTTAGGAACTAACAAAGATTGCTCTAATTCCCCTTGCTCATTATAGAATTTCATTTGACCTTGTTCATTACATAACCATACTTCAACAGTTTGAGCTTCTAAATATAAATTTCTTTTAAATTCCATTTCTTCCAAAGTGTTACCACTGGATTTGACTTCTACACAAATTTCTGGTGCAATAGAAGCTGATACTTCATCTTCAATTTGAGAAAATCGTTCTTCTGAACACCAGACAACATCAGCAACTTTCACACCGTCTGATGTGTTGATAGCACATTCTGGCATTACTTCTCCTGTATTTAATAAAGATTCCAATAAACGTTGAATTCTTCCTTGATAAAAAGAATGTTTAATTTTGACTGGACTCATTACAATTTGTCCCCATTTATTTAATTCAATTTTGAAGGGTAAATCTTGTAATTGTTTGTGTTCGCAAACTTCTTCCCATTTCATAGTTAACATTTGCTTATAGTGATGATTTAATTTTAACTCATCTATTAATATTGAGACTCACTCTCTGATTGCAGATAAGAAAGTAGAACGAAACCCAGCCCTACTATCTCAATTAATTTATGAAGATTATTGAACAAAACCAGCATCGGCTCCTTTTGCGTTTCCAAAAATCGCTTTGGGGCGTATTCCTCATTAGTATAATTTTGATTCCATTTGGTCTTTTCCTTTGTTTTTTGGGGTTGGTACTCCAGCGTGCTAATTATCCTGGAATCATCGCCGTAGTAAGTGGATGCGTAATGGTTGCAATAAGTCTATATACAATAATTAAGGATACAGAAATTACTACTTACACTTTTGATAAAGTCAAAAATTCCATTCTCTGGGAAAGACAAAATCGATTCAAAATTTTACAGACAAAATCTGTTGAGTTTCCCTGTCATCTTATTTCAGGTATTGAAGTAGAAGATTTCAGTGGTTCTGAAGGAGGAATATCTTTTTATCCGAGATTAATTTTGCCATCAATCTACTGGCGCTTTTATCTAAAGTCTGATGGTAGCTATGAGAGTGCTGTAAGTATTGCGAAAACGATTGCACAGTTTTTAGATATCCCCTATTTTGCTCAGAAATCGGAAGTACCTACTTCAACGCTTTATATGAAAATTATGGTAAACCGAGAACCTGGGCAATCTTCTTGGCAATACCTAGAAAATCAAGTAGAGCTTTTGCGGCAACAGTTAGAGCATCATCCTAACGATCCAGACATTCATCAAGACTTAGGAATTTCGTTGTACTATCTGAATAGATGTATACATCGAAAGGAAGCAGTTACGCATCTGCAACAAGCAGAAAGATTATTTGAGTCTAGAGATGATAGCGATCGCGCGGCTATTGCAAGGGTAATGACAGCGCTTGTAAGTTGGAACTACTGATGTCGGGGAAAACTTGTTGTGTAAATTGATTATTGATTCAGTTAGTTTAGCCTCCTAGAGTGGGCAATGCCCACCCTACAAAGTTGCTAAACTTCAACACCCAAAGCACGTACCAAAAAAGCCCATTTATCTGCGGCTTCTTCGATAATTTTAGCCGTGGGTTTACCTGCGCCATGTCCAGCTTTAGTCTCAATTCTAATTAGCGTTGGTGCATCACCTGTATGAGCCTCTTGCAAAGCGGCGGCAAATTTGAAACTATGAGCAGGGACAACGCGATCGTCATGATCGGCTGTGGTAATTAAGGTTGCTGGGTAAGCTGTATTTGCTTTGATGTTATGTAATGGCGAATAAGAATACAGCGCCGGAAACTCTTCTGGATTATCCGCAGAACCATATTCGGAAGTCCAAGCCCAACCGATGGTAAATTTGTGGAACCGCAACATATCCATGACGCCGACTGCTGGTAACGCTGCACCAAACAAATCGGGACGTTGCGTTATACAAGCACCCACTAGTAAACCGCCGTTACTACCACCTGCGATCGCTAGCTTCTCAGTTTTAGTATACTTATTAGCAATCAGCCATTCAGCAGCACCAATAAAGTCATCAAAGACATTCTGCTTTTTATCTTTCATTCCTGCTTGATGCCATTCTTCACCGTATTCTCCACCACCGCGGATATTAGGCATAGCATAGACACCACCCATTTCCATCCATACCAACAAACTCACAGAAAAACCAGGTGTCATTGAGGCATTAAAACCACCATAAGCATAGAGATAAGTAGGGTTATTTCCATCTAATTTAATACCCTTTTTGTGCGTAATAAACATTGGTACTCTAGTACCATCTTTGCTGTGATAAAAGACTTGTTTTGTCTCGTATTCATCAGGATTAAAATCTACCTGCGGCTGACGGAAAATCTCACTTTTTCCTGTCACCATATCGTAGCGATAAATAGTGCCTGGTATGGTAAAGCTGGTAAAACTATAAAAAGTTTCAGTATCATAACGCTTACCCCCAAAACCTCCGGCTGAACCGAGTCCTGGTAGTTCTACCTCTCGAATAAACGCACCTTTGAGGTCAAAAATTTTGATTTGACTGTGAGCATCTTTGAGGTAATCAGCAACGAATTGATTGTTAAGTATACCAACACTTTCCAAAGTTTCTGCTGATTGTGGAATAATTTCTTGCCAATTTTCTGGCGCAGGGTTTTTCGTATCAATTGCAATAACTCTTCCCCTTGGTACATTTAAATCTGTGCGAAAATAAAAGACGCTATCATCATTGTCGATAAAGCTGTAATCTGCCTCAAATTGGTTAATGAGTTCTACAACTTCCGCATTAGGGTTAGTTAAGTCTTTGGAAAAAACCAAATTTTTAGAGTCAGTCCCTAGCCAAATTGAAATTATTAGATAGCGTCCATCTTCAGTAACGCCACCACTAAAGCCCCATTCCTTTTGGTCAGGACGATGATAAATTAGTACGTCTTCTGATTGAGGTTTACCTAGTTGATGATAGTAGAGCTTTTGATAATAATTGACATCTTCTAATCGAGTTTTTTCATTTGGTTCATCGTAGCGACTGTAGAAAAAACCTTGATTATCGTGTGTCCAAGATGCGCCAGAAAATTTAATCCACTTCAGGTGGTCTTGAAGGTCTTCACCAGTTTCGATATTGCGTATTTTCCACTCTTGCCAATCAGAACCGGAGGAAGATAGACCATAAGCTAAAAGTTTCCCATCCTCACTAATCGACAATCCCGAAAGAGCAACAGTGCCATCTTCTGAGAGTTTATTGGGATCGAGTAAAACTTGGGGTTGATCGTCGAGGGTTTTCAAGGTGTAGAAAACACTTTGATTTTGCAGTCCATCATTTTTAAAATAAAAGTAGCGATCGCCTTCTTTAAAAGGAATACCGTATTTTTCATAATCCCAAAGTTTGGTAAGGCGCTGTTTAATTTTTTCTCTAGCAGGAATTTCATTCAGGTAGCCAAAAGTAACTTGATTTTGTGCCTCAATCCAAGTTCTTGTTTCTTCAGAGTCAGGATCTTCTAACCAACGGTAAGGATCTGCGACTGAAGTACCGTGGTAGTCATCGACTTGATTGCTCTTATGGCTGGTTGGATAAATGAGATTTTCAGAAGAAGGCATAGTCTTAGGTCAAAATACTTCTTTACATACTACAAAGATAGACCCAAGACTTGGGGCAATACTACTCGGTTTTTGGATTTTGAACTCAGAATTGGGTTTGGGGAAAAGGTTAAAGGGGAAAGGTTAAAGGTTTTTTTTGCCTTTTTCCCCGCCCCTTATCCCCAGAGGGGGCCCACCTTCCCCTTTTCCCCAAAACCCGACAAGTATTGAGATTTGGGGTATACACTCTAATTGTTTTCAAAAAGAAAGCCCCGGCTTCTGACGGGGCTAAACGTGCTATTTTTGTTTATAGAACAATTGTACTATAAAAAAATAGTATTAGTTTTGATCGAGGTAGAAGCGTGTAGAGTTTTCCCTAAAATCAAAGTCTTTTGGTTGATTTAGCTAACGAGTTTCTCTCCTTTGAGCATCCGCGCTGCGGCTTCAAGTAGAGCTTCTTCGAGATAGGGCTTGGTAAAGTAGCCACTGGCACCGAGTTGAGCGGCAATTTGTCTGTGCTTGTCTGCACCGCGCGAGGTGAGCATTGCGATCGGTAAGTGGTTGAGGTTAGAGTCTTTCTGGATGCGAGAGAGTAATTCCAGACCGTCGCAACGGGGCATTTCAATATCGCAAAATACGATATCGCAAGGCAGACCGGAGCGGAGTTTATCCCAAGCTTCCTGACCGTCACGCGCCTGTTCTACGCGATAACCAGCTTTGTTAAATGTTAGGGATAGTAATTCTCGAACTGTAATTGAGTCATCGACAATCAGCACTGTCGGGTCAATCTTCGCGGGAGAGGTCTCTGGAGGAGTGAGTTTTTGTTGCCAAGAATTGCCACCAGCTTGTGTAGAAATCCGTCCCTGGAAGATGTCAATTATTTCCAGTACATCAGCAATCGGCATAATCCGACCATCACCCAGGACTGTAGCACCAGCTACACCAATGGGTTTAGGTGCTGGGCCTTCAAATTGCTTAATTACAATTTCTTGTTCGCTTAACACCAAGTCAATCTGTAGAGCAATCAGGGTATTTGCCGATCGCACCACAACTACAGAAACCATATCATCATCTCTAGTACCGCCATAGACATTACCGCGACTGATTTGGCGATTGAAGGTTAAAAGTTCCTTCAGGGGTCGGAATGGTAGCACCGTATCGCGCCAGGAAATAAATGATTGCCCATTGGCATCATGCTGAATATTTTTGACTGGAATATCTAGCGTATCTTCTACACCATCCATTGGGAAGGCGATCCTGGAGCGATCGGAGACGCAGCAGAGAGCTTTACAAATACTTAGAGTCAGTGGTAAACGAATGGTGAAGGTGGTTCCTTTGCCGATCGCAGAATCGGTGTTAACTGTTCCCCGAATTTCGCTAATTTCGGAGCGCACCACGTCCATACCCACACCACGACCAGAAATTTCATCGGCTTGATCTTTAATCGTAAAACCAGACTGGAACAGTAGATCGTAGACTTCCAGGCGAGACATCGCTTTTGCCTGCGCTTCTGTAATCATGCCAATCTTCACCGCTTTAGCTTTAACCTTTGCAGAATCGATACCTGCGCCATCATCGCCTACAGATATGATCGTTTGGTTGCCTTGGTGGAAGGCACGGATAGTAATGATTCCCGCAGGTGGTTTACCAGCAGTTTGCCTCTGTTCTGGTGTTTCAATACCGTGAGCGATCGCATTATTCAGCATGTGAGTCAACGGATCGGTCAGATGATCCAAAATCATCTTGTCAATTAAGGTATCGCCACCTTCGATCACCAACTCTACTTGTTTGCCACACTTGATGGCGTTGTCGCGCACTCCTCGCCGCCAGCGATCGATAGTTTGAGCAAAAGGCACCATTCGCGCTCTAGTTAATCCCTCTTGTAACTGGGTGGTTACTTGGCGAAACTGCCTTGCTACGCGCTCGGTTTCTTCGGTAACAAAATCAATGTCACTTGCCGACTCACGTACTCGCACAATCCGCTCAATCATCTGCTGTGAGAGTGTGTGGAAGGGAGTAAAACGATCCATTTCGAGTTCGCTAAAACCCCTATCGGCATTGGAATCAGGGTCTTGTAAGCCGGAGTCTTTCTTTTTGCGTCCCGCTAACAGAGATGCTTCCAGTAGCGATCGCTCGTACAACTCCTGCATCCTTGCGCCTACATCTGAGAGTTGTTGTACCTGAATTAGCAAGTTATCTAATGACTGTCGCAGTCGTTCATGATCCTGCTCTAAGGTATTGCGGTTTACCACCAATTCTCCAACTAAATTACTCATATCGTCCAGTTGTTTAACTGGAACCTTCATCGTTTCTTCAAATCTCGCAGCCCGACGAGTAGACGGACGGGTAGCTTGGCTGGTGTTCGATTTTACTACAGTAGAATGGGATATTGTTTGATTCGCTTCTGCTAGCAATTTTTCTAAGTCACCAAATTCATCTTTTATGGCTGGTGATGGAGTAGCATTTTTAGCTGAGACTGGTTGAGTGTTGAAGGGCTGGCGTTGGCGTAGACCATCGTAGACATCGTTGTTGTTATCTGTACTTAGCAAGTCTTCCAAGGCAGCAAAATCTACTTCTGGTATCTTCTTAGCTTTAGGGATAGGTGCTACGTCCTCTTCTAATAATGCTGCCAAGTCTGCAAATTCATCTTCTTGAGCAACTATTTCAGTGGTTTCTGTAAACAATAAATTATTTTCAACAACTGTGTTTTCTCTTGTATCAAAGGGAATTTCTAAATTATTATTTTCCTCAGTCTGTAAAACTTCTGGGCTTGTCTGGACTGAATCTGAAGTTTCTCCAAAATTAATAGTTTCTGATAGCTCATCCACAGTATTCTCTGTGGTTTCCATTTGAATATAGGTCAATTCATTTGTTGCGACATCTTCAGAGTCGAACAAATCACCTGGCTGTGCTTCGGATAATACTGAATCTGAAGTTTCTCCAAAACTAATAGTTTCTGATAGTTCATCCACAGGATTCTCTGTGGTGTCCATTTGAATATAAGTCAATTCATTTGTTGCGACATCTTCAAACAGCAGTTGTGAATTTTCATCGAGGGAGCCGAACAATTCACCTGGCTGTGCTTCGGATAATGCTGAATCTGAAGTTTCTCCAAAACTAATAGTTTCTGATAGTTCATCCACAGGATTCTCTGTGGTGTCCATTTGAATATAAGTCAATTCATTTGTTGCGACATCTTCAAACAGCAGTTGTGAATTTTCATCGAGGGAGCCGAACAATTCACCTGGCTGTGCTTCGGATAATGCTGAATCTGAAGTTTCTCCAAAACTAATAGTTTCTGATAGTTCATCCACAGGATTCTCTGTGGTGTCCATTTGAATATAAGTCAATTCATTTGTTGCGACATCTTCAAACAGCAGTTGTGAATTTTCATCGAGGGAGCCGAACAATTCACCTGGCTGTGCTTCGGATAATGCTGAATCTGAAGTTTCTCCAAAACTAATAGTTTCTGATAGTTCATCCACAGTATTCTCTGGGGTGTCCATCTGAATATAGGTCAATTCATTTGTCCTGACATCTTCAGAGCCGAACAAATCACCTAGCTGTGCTTCGGATAATACTGAATCTGAAGTTTCCCCAAAATTAATAGTTTCTGATAGTTTATCCACAGTATTCTCTGTGGTTTCCATCTGAATATAGGTCAATTCATTTGTTGCGACATCTTCAAACAGCAGTTGCGGATTATCCTCAAAAGAGCCTAATGAATTAACTTCCAGATCGACAGCAGATATATCTGGACTTCCATGAGTAAATTCTGGAACAAAATCTAAAGATTCTGGTTGTTGTAGGCTGAGAATTTCTTCTCCAGGATGCTGCGCGAACAAAGTAGTTTCAGGCGTGGAGGTATCGTTGATTATAGGAGAAATAGTTAAGTTACTTGATGTTAATTCATCAAATAAATTATCTCCAGAGTCTGATGATAATATCAAATCTAGCTGTTCTTGATGCTGGAAATTGATATCAAAATCTTCTTCTATATCAAAATTGGCTATAGGGGAAGGTATGGACTGCTGATTATCAGCAAAAATGTCATCAGCCGCTGCAGTAAACAAACTTTCATCTAACGCCCTTTCCACATTCTGCTCAATTAAGGAATCGAATTCGTCCTTTTCCTCTGTGGTTTCCTGGTTCCAGAAGTTGCTCAGATCGTTTTCTGATTGAGAAAACTCAGGTTCTGTTACTGGAGGCGTATCAAATAAATCACTGATTTCTGGTTCACTTGTCGATAGTTGTGGCTGTTCTTCCATTTCAGCAAACAAGTTGTCCAAAGACAAGTCTGTTGACTGGGGTAATTCTATGTAGTCACTAGGCGTAATTTCTTCTACCCAATTTGCATTTTTAGTTTCTAAGAATAAGTTATCAAAATTATTTTCTTGGTTAGTAGATAGTTCCACACTGGCGAACGGCTCAGTTTCTGGTTGAGTAACTTCGTCTATTGGCAATAGTTCATCATCATCTAACCCCAGTGTCAATAAATCTTCGACTACACTATTTTGGTCAATCTCGCTATTAGTCTGGTTTGTATCACTAGAAATATCAATAAACTCTTGTAAAATTTCGGAAGAAGATGAGTCTAAATTTATCTCAAATTCGTTAATATCGCTCAACTCTAAAGGCGTAGCAGATGTTTGTTGATTTTGCGGTTCTGAATTATCTTTTTCTAGGAAATGGTCGCCAAATAACAAGGATAAATCTTCTGTTTTAGCGGTGGTTGTTGGGTGTAGTGCGTTGTTTATATCCTCATTAAAGGAGAGTAAGTCAGATAAATCGTTATGAGCGTCTTCAGCCTCAGTGCTGCTTAAATCAATTCCAAAGTCATCGATAGTAACAATATCTAAGGTTTCTTCTTGATGCCAGCTTTCATCTAGTTCAGGAGTCTCACCGTCAAATAAATCGGCAAGGGTATTTAACTCAGCTATTCCTACCTCTGGACCATTGGGATCGAGATTGTTACTGATTGGGTGTGCTTCGTCATGTGTGGTGAAAGTAAGACTAGTGTTTCTACTTTCGTTTAGTGGTATTCCTTGTAACTGAAGGGAGGGGCGTTCGTCAAAGACGTTGGCGTAGCTATCGCTACTATCTTTGTCTAGATTCAGTTCTTCAGTTGTCTGGGCTAACACCTTGGTGTCATCAGATAGAATTGGCTCTGATTCTGTCAGAACCGGAGATTGTTCATCAAATAAATCAGGGGTTATTTCTAATAACTCAATTTCTGCAAAGTTTAAAAGTGCTTCTAGTTGCTGACTAATTGCAATTTCGGCTTCTCTATCTTGCAGAACTAATTCTTGAGCTTGTTTGATTTCGGTAATGACAATTTTAGCTAAAGTCAGATAAGTATTTTCGGGATTGCCGATCGCACTGGCTGCTGCTTGACACAAACCACACCAGTTGGGCAAATTCCAAGTTTCACCAAGTTTGACTAACTGGTGACAGCATTGCTGGAGGTTTTGCCGAGTTGAAGGTGTTGTAGTTTGCTTAAATAATTGCAACATTTCCCGTAGTGTTTGCAGCACTTGGGCTTGAAACTCGCTCCAGTTATTATTTTCTTTAGCGGTGACTGGCGCTAGCGCCTCTTGGGGTGCTACCGAGTCTGAAGATTCCTGATGAGTGTATTCTGCCAGATCGGGAATATCTCGCCGCATGAAAATTTCTGTAAGTGTGGAGACATTCTCTATAGAGGTTGTAAGTTCTGTTGCGTCAGAACTGCTGGCTACTCCACTCTTTGCTTGTTCTACAAGTAGTTCCAGATGCTGATACAGCCATTGAAAGACTGGCTCAGTTTCTGACATTAAAGTATTAGCTGCATCTTCAGAAAGACCATAAGGCCCACTCAAATGCTCTAAAAGCGATTTTAGGGTATCAGAGACACCAAGAAATAAAGACTCTAACTTTTGGTCAATCTGAACCGGATTATCTTTAAGAATTTTGAAACAATCTTCCAGACGGTGGGAGGTATGCTGGATGCTAGTCAATCCAAGCATCGCCGCTCCTCCTTTGATGGAGTGAGCCGCCCGAAAGACCTCACTGATCATTTCCGGGTCGTTCAGGGTACCTTCTAAATTCAGCAAGCCCTGCTCAATGGTATTCAGGTGATCCCTGGCTTCTTCGATAAAGTAACCCAAAATCCGCTGTTGTTGTTCCGGCAGCATAGCAAAAGTTATGAGTTGTGAGTTATGAGTTATGAGTTATGAGTTATGAGTTATGAGTTATGAGTTATGGGTTATCAGTTATGAGTTGTAATTTTTATTTCTAACTCCTCACTCCTAACTCCTAACTTTTTTCCAAGTTGTGAGTTGTGATTTTTATTTCTAACTCCTCACTCCTAACTCCTAACTTTTTTACCTGGTTTCCATAGTTTCCACTCGGAAACGTTCAACGGAGGCGATCAAGTCACGAGATACACCTACTAAGTGTTGTAGGGCACCTGAAACTCGCTGTGCTTCTTGGGAAGTTTCTTGGGCGGTCAGTTCTACTGATTGCATTACATGAGCAACAGCGCGGGAGGTTTCCGTTTGTTCCACAGTGTCGCTGGTAATAGATCGCACAAGAATATCGATGCGATTCGCTACTTGAATAATATTTTCGAGCGATCGCTTGGCATCTTCTGCCAATTTTGTACCTTTAATTACTTGTTGTGTGCCTTCTTCCATCGCGGTCATTACAGAGCCTGTTTCGCTTTGGATTTGCATCACAATTTGTTCAATTTCCTTCAAAGATTTAGCAGATTTATCTGCTAGCTGGCGCACTTCATCTGCAACGATAGCAAACCCGCGTCCGGCTTCTCCGGCTCTTGCCGCCTCAATACTAGCATTGAGTGCTAACAAGTTTGTTCTGGAAGCAATTTGAGAAATCAACGCCACAATTTTAGAAATTTCTTGGGAAGATTCCGCCAACCGCTTCACTTTCCGGGTGGTTTCGGCAACGGTTTCTCGAATTTCTAAAATCCCTGCTACGGTATTTTCTACTGCTTCGCCACCTTTGAGAGCGATCGTACTAGCATCACGAGCAACGGTTTCGGCTTCCCGCGCCGCCTCTGCTACCCGCTGAATCGAGTCGGTCATCACCTGTACAGAATTCAGCGTCACCGCTAACTCTTCTGCTTGCCGCAAAGCATCACTAGATAAAGCTCTAGCAAAGGTTTCGGAGTTAGTTGCACCTTTTGTCACATCCTTCGCCGCCACTTTTACCTGTTGAACGATATCCCGCAAGTTTTGAATTGTCAGGTTAAAGGCATCAGCTACGGCTCCTAGTACGTCGGCTGTCACTTCCGCTTGGACTGTTAAATCGCCTCTAGCAGCTCCTTCTACATCATCCAAGAGCCGAATCACCTGACGTTGCAGATTTTCTTTGGCTTCCTCTTGTTCATCGGCTTTGCGTTGGGCTTCACTTGTGGTTGTGAAAATTACCCGCGCCATTTCATTAAAGCCAGTGGCTAAATGCCCCAATTCATCTTCGGAAAACACTGTGGCTTGAGCATTCAGATTTCCTTGACGTACAGCCTCAAATTGAGCTTGGAGGTCATCAGTTGTGCGCCGAATTTGTTTCAGCGCCAGATTCCCCATAAAGCCTGCGGTCGCAAAACCTGCAATCCCGGCTGCCAATGACATTGCCCAACCTGTGTTTCGTACTGATTCTCGTTGTTGGGGTGGCGAAAATGTGGTGGCGACAAAGCTAACTGTAGCTACAACCAGCGCTGAAACAATGCCCACACTTCCAGCAATTAGCCATTGTTTGCGTTCGATGGAGGCATTTTCTAATGGTGCTAACCATCCCTGCTCGATGCTGACGTTGGGTTCTAGTTTCGAGATATCTGTTTGGCTAAAGACTGGAACGGCTTCATGGGAACCAGTCATTGAGAATAGTTCTTCTTCGCGATCGGCTGAATTACTTGCAAAAGCCTCTGCTACTTGAGGTCGTCCAGTGTCACTAGTTTCTGATGGAGCAGAATGCATGGCGACATTACCGAAGTTAGAATCTCCTTCGATCAGGTCAAACCCTGGAATATTGCCTAAATCATCAAATTCCTCAAAGTCATCTAAAAACTCGATATTGCTCTTAGAATTTTCTCCATTCAGTATATTGCTTGAGTCTTCATAAGAGTTTAAACCATCTGAGCCAAAGGCAGACTCAAATGCTTCCATATCAAAATTTTCATCATCGAAGCTATTTTTACCGATGAATTCACCTGATTTAAACTGCTTTTCTTTTCGAGGTAAATTACTATTAAAAGATGATTCGTTATCGGGTAAATTCGGCTGAAAATCTGATTTTGCTTCAACTTTATTTGGTGTTAACCAGCTATGAGATTCGGTTTCATAAAAGTGATTTTGACTGCCGTATTCCAAGTTATTTGTTGTTGGCGAATCATTGATTGGTTCTTCTGCAACAATCAGTAAAGTTTCGTCTCCAAAACTAGATTTTTTATATTCTAAATTTCCCATACTCTGAGATGGAGACTTTGGCTCACTCAACAAATCAGGAAAATTATTCTCGTTATTATCAGTTTGTGAATTAGAAGATGAAGAGTTATTATTATCAATAGTTGAATTTCCGTAAGGAGAATTTATCCCATTATCTGAGAATTGACTATTTGCTAATGATTCTTCAGAAATATCTTCTGATATACTTTCCTGCCAAAAAGCAGGCAACTCTAATTCTGTGTTCTCCTCCCAGTTTTTATTTGACTCTTGTTCCTGTGATTCTTCATTCATGGCAAAAGGGTCATCACCAAAAGCTATAGAAGAATCTGATATTTTTTCTGTTCCAATACTATCTTCTGTGGGCAGTTCAAATGGACTTTTTGAAGATGTATCTTCAACGCCATTCATACTTTCTTGATGCTCTCCAAAAAAGTTCAAATCAAGGTTGTCGCTGTCAAACTCTTGATTAGGGCTTAAATCTTCTAATTCTGATTCGTTATATGCCAGTGGATCGGATATCTCTGAAGAGTTTATTTCCTCTTGACTTTCTGATGGATCGATCTGTCCACTAAATGACTCTAAATATTGATTGATATTGTCAATTCCATTCTTGGCAAAACCAATAATTTCTCGATCGTTAGTCAAGCCTAACACTTGTTGATATTCTTCTTTTGCTACATCATAGTGCTGTAAAACATAGTAGATGTGACCCCTCAACAAATGGGTATTGGGGTCGTCTGGTAAATTTTGCACCACTTGGTCAACTAAAGTGGCCGCAACCTCATAATTTCTTTGAACATAGGCGGTCATCGCCTGTTGATATGTTGGCTCGTAATTATCAATACTTGCTGCCATTTCCTCCTCCAATTTCATCCTGCCCACCTAGCACTTCGTACAATTGCCATTTGATCGAGCAATCGTAGACACTGATTATTTTTAGCACCTAATGACCACTCTCCACGTAAAAAGGGAGCCATCGTATCTGGAACACTAGTTGGTGGCATGAGATTCTGGACATCCAACCAGTCCATACCACCGATTTCCTCTACTGCTAAACCCACTATTGTGTCTTGCTCTTCAATGGCAATCACCGAAATTTCAGCTCTATCCGTGTTTAATGCACCTGCTTCTCCCAGAAATTGACCCAAATCGGCCACCCAAATAACTCGACCTCGTAAATTTAGAGTACCCAAAAGTAAAGGAGAAGCATTAGGAATCGGGGTGATTCTATCAGGACTTAGTTCAATTACCTCTCGGATGCCAGTTGCTTGTAGTGCAAACTCCTGATGCGAGGGAATGTAAAACCTCAAATGTAACTCACCTTCAGGACTTTCTACTTGTAATTCTGGTCGAAAGTGGTCTTGACCGCCGCCACTTAAAAAGTCCGGTTTGCTGACCATGTTGTTTTTATCCTTATCCTCGCAGCAGTTGTTTGACTGTTCCTACCAACTCGGTTGGTTGAAACGGTTTGGCTATGTAAGCATCTGCACCCTGCTTCATACCCCAATAGCGATCGAATTCTTCGCCTTTGGAAGAACACATAACCACTGGGACATTTTGGGTTTTTGGATCGGATTTTAACCGCCGACAAACTTCGTAGCCGTTCATTCGGGGCATGACAATATCTAATACCACTAAATCTGGAGGTGCTATTTGAATTGCCTCTAATGCTTCTAATCCATCACTAGCATGGGTAACTGTTAGGCCAGTTGCTTTCAGGAGGTCTGTAATCATCTCCCTTTGCGCTATACTGTCTTCCACAATCAGAACTGTACTCATAAGTGTCTATTTACCTCCTGATTTAGACGTTCCTAATTGGAACATTCCCTGATTCCTCCGCAAGTATTAACTGTATAAATTAATTTTATGTTTTCACTATTTTCTCGGAGATTGACGTTTCACTCAGTTAACTGACTCTGTGATAACATCTTTTAACTCATCTTTTAGTAGATCAACAAATCTTTGATCTCTTTATATGCTCCATAGGTGAGAGAGATAATCAATGCCCCATGCCCCATGCCCAATTTTCATTGGTTGTTGATATATTTTTCTACGAGCATCAGTAACTCAGTATCTGTAAACGGTTTTGTCAAATAATCTGTTGCCCCGACCATCCTAGCTTTGACTCTATCCATAAACCCATCTTTCCCAGTAAGCATGATAATCGGTGTGAGCCGAAATGCTGTTGAATGTCGCAGCATGGCACAAACCTCGTATCCTTCCAATTCCGACATAGCAATGTCGCATAAAATTAAATCTGGTTTGAGTTGAAAAACCAGACTCAGTGCCTCTAAAGGATTGGTGAGAGCGATCGCTTCATAACCTTGTGGTTGTAAGATGGAATTTATAGTCTCACCGATGGCGATCGCATCGTCAATACATACTATCCGCCCCATCGGTTTTTCTTTCAATTCCCAGTTATCCGTGTGTGTATCTGGGTGATTAGTCTCTGAGTATACTAGCTGTAGCCAACTTTGTTGCACATAAGGATATATTGCCTTAGCGACTGTCAAAATGTCTCGGTTGAGATGGCGAGCTAGTTGTCGCAAGGATGTTTTACCATCAGCCCAATGTTGTAACTTATTCACGGTTGCTTCTGGTAAAGAAGATTGTAGTTGAACTTTGTCAGATAGCACTGGCAATTGTTCTGGAGACTGAATGTGTGGATAGAGTTGCTTCCACTGTTGCAGCTGCTTGGTGATTTTTGTCACCAATGGAGCAATTTCATAAGTATTTAATTGCGGGGCAAGTGCTGCACCCTGATGGAAAATGAAGTTACCTTGGCGTAAACTCAGCAAATCAAAGAGAGTTTCATGCACCAAACCGTAAATGATACTACCAGCTATCTTAGGGTTGATGATATTCCGCTCCATAAGCGCCCAAAGATAGGCATACTCTGGCGCATCGGTTGGTGGTAGGGTGGCAATGTGTTTGTCGGTGAGTCGCATCTCAACTCGATAATGACGTAAATAATCGCTAATTCTGGATAAACTACTCTCGCCTTCTTGGCAATAGATAATTTGGCCATTCAGGAAAAAAACGAACCAAGACTGTTGTTTAGAGCGATAAATGTTTACTCCATCTCCACCCAGTTTGTTGTTATGGTGAGAGCTATAAGCTTCCACCCATAGTTGCCCAGTTCGCTGTCCTAATTCAATCAATTGCAGGATACTGCAAATATCAATTTCATTTAAATTTCCCTGCATTTATCTAAAAAGTACTCCTTAAGTATTGCTGAATTCTGAATCGTGAATTATGACTTATTCTTTAAGTATTGATTATGGAGTATTGAAAAGATTTTTACTCTATGTCTGATTTTCATTAGGGAATACATTAAACTATAAACCTTTATCTTTCGTAATACACTTTGACAAAGCTAGTGTTAACACGGAAGTCATCATCACTGTCATCAGTACAAAATATAAAGGCGCGACCAGATCGCTTCTATAAGTATCAAGACGTAACATCTTGCGTCTATAGTTTTGTCTGTCTTGTTCTTCTAAACCTTAGTTCAGTGAGACAAGTTAACAGAATTATTTAAGGTATATCTCAAAACACGAAGTTTAAGTGCATCAATAAAGGACTAACGGTGTGCTGTATTTAGCAGAAGTACAAAAACAGAAAGGTGGTTTACTCAGTGGCGGTGGCAAAACCGAACTGAAACTGCTAGCTTGTCAGCGAACTGACCAGAATTGGAGTACTGTGTCGGAAGAGGTGATTGCCGCTGAGGACGCAAGCAAATTAAATGATGGTGCTTTGGTATTGGCTGAATTGAATCCGAATCGTCAAGTGCAGCGGATTCAAGAAGCAGGGCGTCCACTCGTCAACATTTTGCAGAATTTTTCTCGCCAGTTGGAGAAATTTAAGCTCAAAGAAGATGAGATCGATCAGTGGAAACAGTCACTAACATTTCAGGCGCAAGAGTTGAATCGCCGTGAAATGGACATGGAGGTAAGAGCAGAACAGTTACAGCAATTGGAGGATGAGGTACAACATCTAGAGGAGCAAAAACAGGAAGTTGACACCTCCCGCCAGGAAATTGAACGATTACAAGGAGAAATTGAGCGCAACCGCCAAGAGTTGGAAGGCGCTTGGGAGCATTTACGGGGTGAGCAGCGTCGCCTGGAAGAACGCCAAGCGGATTTTCAACAAGGGACGGTTTTGGATGAGGAGCAAAGTCGAGTAATGAGTGAGTTACTCGATCGCTTGTCTAGTCGTGTTACTCCTACGGAAAAAGTTAGAGAACACCTGCATTTAGCCTTTGAATTGGTCGAAAAGCAGCAAGCGACTCTGACCCCGCATTGGCAAAAACTGGAGGAGCATAAAAGTGCGATCGCACAACAAAAAGAAGAAGTTGAGCGTTTATCACAAACTTTTAGCGATCGCCAAAATGCATTACAAGAAGCGCAAAATTCTCTAGTTCAGCAAACAGCACAATTGCAAATAAATACAGCAGACCTTACCAGTAAGCAAGAATATGTTCGGATCGTCAAAGAGCAGTTACGAAACACTGAAGAGTTATATCAACAGATGCACTCTTTAGCGGTAACATCTGGTGATGTAGTTCTTGGCAAGCAAGCTGATGTGGAGGCTTTGGATAAAATGCCTTTAGAAGAACTACAAAAGATAGTGCAAGACTTGCAGCATAAGTTAGAAATCGACGCTAGCTTTGTTCACGATCAAGAACAAGAACTGAAATATAAACAAGAAGCTATAGAAGAACTCCAAACTAAATTAAATCAAGCATCTGATCGTGACCACATCAATTTGGAACTAGAACTAACTGATGAAAAAGACCTTTATCAGATGCTAAATTCCAGTTTGGTGGGGCAACGCCGCAATATGCTACAGCACCAGAAGTTTCTCAAGCAACATCAAGCTGTACTACTACGGCGGCAAGGGCATACTGTTACTGAAGAAGAAGAAACTAACAACAAAATTAATTTAGAACCGATTCTGTTACAAATTGAAACCCAGCGACAACAATATTCACAGGAAATCCAAAAACTGGAACGTGAAATTGAGCAGATTCGTTCTGGTATTGAGCTAAATCAGGGAATGATTGACAATCAAACTCACGATCTTGATGAAAAGCGCCAAGAACTGAAAGCGATCGAGGAGAATTTGCTATCCCTACGAAGAACAACCGCTGAATTATCTGGTCGAGTGAATCTTTATCAAGAAGCACTACAACCAATTCAAGATTCTCTAGATGGATTACGGCAAAAGCTGCAAGGAATTGCAGAATCTTTAGATCAATTCCAGGAAACTGGTGATTATCAAGTCCAAGCGATCGCTCAGTTGCGTCATACTCTTCAGAGTTTAATGCCTCAGCCGGAATTACTGGCGTCTTAATAAGTTCTGGAGCTTTGGTAAGAACAAGGGGCTTTAGTCATGCTAAAGCCCAAGTACTAACTAAATTCTTAGTTAGTATTCCATAAATAAACTAGATTCTATATGAAAAAACTCTCCTAATTTACGTGCTTGTTCTGTATTTATCTTCTGTTGTCCACTTAAAATATCATCAACTAAATCTTCTGTCCCTAAAACCGCTACTAAATCATCTCTACTTCTCTCAGATTCCTCTAAAAAAAATAACAATATAGATGCAGGATTACTCTGCTGGATTGGCTGATAATATTCCTGTTCAAACTTTTCAATTAAAGTAATTAATAACTGATAAAGTTCGTCTTCTTCTGGGGTGCGTTCCCGTTGCATTAAATCTTCTACTATCTTTAAAGCTTGCTCATTTTCAACTTCACTTTTTATTAGCTTGGGAAGATAAGCTGTTAATAATTCCTTGTATTTATCTGGATTAAAAGTAAGGGTCATCTTTCCAATTTTCCCTATCATATTCCGCATGAGTGAGGATATATTTAATATAAATTAACTGCCCTTCATAATGTATACTAACAATCAAGCGATATTTATTTCCTTTAATATTGAACACTGTAAAGTTACCAACAGCTTCAGCTTTAATAAAAATTTGCTCTACTTCAACTAAATTTGACCATTTCGCTTTAGTAGCAACCTTATACCAATTGCTTAATGCTTCCTGACAATCTGCATGGGTTTCTGCATATTCTCTTAAGATTATAAAACTAATAATATGCATCGTCCCTGATAACAAAAAGACTTAAAATAACTATTTAAAACAGATCCAGTCGCCTTCTACTTGAGCGATCGCACCACCGGGAAATGGATCGGTTTGCGATCGGTTGGGCGCTATAATTAAAGCCGTTAATTTTTCAATGTGTTCAAAACTGGGCGCATCAGTCAGTATTTGCTGCAATACCTGACGCATCACCCGACGTTGCAATGCCAATGGTGCTTTCTGTAATACCCGACGATTTAACCGTAAGGAAAGAAGAGTAAGGGAATCTTCTTCATCCCCAATGCCCGTTTCCATAGCCTTTTCCCGCAACTGCTGGGCAGCTTTTTCCAAATATTCCACTTCCGCTTGTAAAAGTTCTGCTGTTTGGGCTAAGGCTGATTCTACTTGGGGGTTGAAATTATCTCGCAAATATGGTAATAATTCTTGGCGAATGCGATTGCGGGCATATTGCAAATTTTGATTGGTGGAATCTTCCCAAATTGGCAATTTAAATTCTTGACAAAATTGCTCTGTTTGTATCCGAGTAATTTCTAAAAGTGGACGTACTAACACAATGCCTGTAGTTACAGGGCGTTGCCAAGTTAGGGCTTGCAAACCATCAGCACCAGTACCGCGAATTAAATTGTAGAGGAGAGTTTCGGCGCGATCGCTCTTCGTGTGTCCTGTAACTATATATTGATAATTATTGGCCTGAGCGATCGCACTTAAAACTTGATAGCGCCAATCGCGTGCAGCAGCTTCACTATTTATCGGTTTGTTCGCTGTTTCTAAATAAAAAGATATACCCCAAGTTTTAGCTAAGTTTTCGACGTGGTTAGCATTAGCTTCGGAGTCAGAACGCCAGCGATGATCGCAATGAGCAATACCTAAATCCCATCCCCATTTGGATTGTAAATCTAAAAGTAATTTTATTAAACACAGAGAATCTTGTCCGCCGGAAACAGCGATTAATAACCGTTGGTTGCGCTCAAATAAGTGGCGCGATCTGATTGTGCGATGGATTTTTGCATGTAAGGGAGTCCATACCATTTTTGGATTTGACTTATAACTGCAACTTATTTAACTATCACTGCTAAGTAGCTCGGCGTAAAAATTTGTTGTTGGGATAAGGCAGGAAGCACGAGGAAAAAGGGTTTTAGTCTAGTTTATCTTTCTTCACATAGTTTGGTTTTATTGTGCCAACTTACTTAGTTGTGGGAAAGTAATGAAGAGATCCTGAGTACAGTTAGCGGTAGCGGAGCGTTTAGCCCATGCTGAGTAATGATAATCGGACTGAAGATGAGGCGATAGAGATAATTTACTTAAAAATAATGGTGTTAACTATAACCAAGTATATTTTTCCCATCCAAGGGTGAGGGACATTATACATCATAAATTTCTGTTGTAATTAGTGCCGGATAGAGCTAGCGTAAAGTGGACAATTTGACAATCTTTAATACTCAAACTACTTGGCGTATAGTCATAATCTGTCCGCACGCAACAACAACGCAAGACGCTTTATATATGGTTCAGAATCTCGAAAGAACACGCCAGAGTGCAAAGTTTCCAGAAACTGCACCGGCTGCTAATCCCGTATTTTTTAGAACCTATAGCCGCCGTACAAAGGCGGGACTTAGGGAAACATGGGATGAGGTATGCGATCGCACTATACTCGGCTTAGTCGAGTTGGGAAAGCTAACTCAAGAAGAAGCTGCCACACTGGATAAGATGCAGCGCAACTTGAAAGCTATGCCTAGTGGGCGCTGGCTATGGGTTGGTGGTGTGTGATTCGTTGAGTCGAAACTGGTTACAGGAAAAACTTTTCAGCAAAATC